>NZ_JACLCT010000009.1:0-124291 GCF_014218915.1 Chryseobacterium sp. C2(2020) | reverse complement strand
TAAACGACATATCGTAGCGAGAACGCTCCACCACATCCACATCAGAAACCGTGTAAATGCTTTTCAGCAAAAGATATTTAAACATTCGCACAGGGCTTTCCGCATGGCGTCCGTTATTTGAACAATATTTATTTAAAAGTTCTTCATAGATAAATGAAAAATCAATCAGTTCATTAATTTTCCGAAGAAGATTGTCTTTCGGAACAATCAAATCATACAACCCAGAATAGGAACTCAACTGAATTTTTTGCTGCTGTATTAACATCTGCTTTACTCTTAAATGCAGTGTTAATATACAAAGAAGGAGCGTAAAACTATACGTTTTACACTCCTTTTTTATTGGTTAATAAAGATTTAGTTTTTCAGTGACCTCTTGTACAATGAAGGTTTTTTAAGATGAATGAATATCTAAATCTAAATCCCAAAATTCACGAAAATGCTGAACCGGGATTTGGCTTCAATATCTCCTCCGGCAAGATTTGTGTAAGCAGGAAGCATTACTTCACTTCCCAAACTGAATTTTTTGTAGGAGGCTTCAAAACCTAATTTTCCGTACAAAGCACTTCCGGCGGTTTTAGGCATTACTTCTCCGAACTGTCTGTTCCAGTCGTAGACTTCCCCCTGCATCCCGAATTTTCCCGAAAGAATGCTGTTTTCATTTTTCCAGAGTCTGTAAAATCCTGTTGCTCCATAATTCCACTGGTTTCCGAAACGGTAATGTTTTTTGTTTTCTGTTTTTAAAGTATAATCGGTGTTCAGCAACACTGCCAGTTTATCTTTCTGAAATTTATAGTTTAAAACCATCTGATAATCCCAGCTTCCTGTTCCAAGCTGAAAACTGGGATTTACTCCTGTGATTCCTTTTTCATCAAATTTTCCGATCGGAATTTTCACGCCGAAACCTCCATTCAGTTGATGGGAAGAATCTTTGGAATCGATGATCTGATAGATTCCCATTACATTCGCATCTCCGATTCCTTCAATTTTGATATCTCCCTGCAACGTTTTTTTGGTGTGAAACTGAAACGGAATACTTGCATATACACTTACATTTTTGGCAACCGGAATTTTTCCCCAAAGCTGGAGCGTATTGAAATACTGATCCTGCGTAAGATCATTGACGAATAAATTTTCTTTGGCTCTGTAATGCTGTGCAAAATATTTAACGCCGATAAACTGAGGATTCAGTAAAGATTCAAAGCCGGAAGAACCGTTTCCTGCGGCGCAGCCACAAGCGTCGCAATCATCAAAGACCATCGGACTAAATTCTTTACGAATAAATAAACTGTCATGGATTTCTTTTGCCTGACTAAAAAAACATCCGGCTAAACCCAATGTTAAAAATACCTTCTTCATAATTTTATTATTCTGCAAATTTTGAATTCGTTATAAAATTTTTATCGCTTAACGTTTTCAGAAATGCGATGATGTTCTGTTTTTCAGAAGCGGTCATAGGAATTCCAACGTGTCCGTTTTGTTTCAGCAACGGATCGAGATTAGGCTGGTTTTCTACATTATCAGAATAAAAATTCATAACTGCTTCCAAACTGTAAAGTCTTCCGTCGTGCATATAAGGTGCTGTATATTCTACATTTCTGAGGCTTGGAACACGAAATTTCATATTGTCATTCCAGTCCAGCGTTACACGATATCTTCCTCTGTCGTCAAACTGCGGATTATAATACATTCCAGTATTCCGATAGCTTTCATCGGTAAATAAGTCTCCCGAATGACAAGATGCGCATTTATTCTGAAACAGAGCCATTCCCTGATTTTCTTCTGCTGAAAATACTTCTGTTCCTTTTTTCATCCTGTCGTACTTTGAATCCGCGGAAATCATGGTTGCCATAAACTGCGAAATTGCTTTGAGAATTTTTTCACCGGTAATGTTTTCGTCACCGAACGCTGCTTTAAACATTTTCTTGTAATTTGCATCAGCATTTAATTTTCCTACCGCTTCAGGAAGCGAGCTGTCCATCTCAAAATCTGTGGTAATGGGAACCAGAGATCTTTCGTCCAGATTGTGGCTGACTCCGTCCCATGTGTAATTTTTCAGAAATGCCATATTCTGTATTGGTGGTGCATTTCGGATGCCTAATCGGTCATCAATTCCATGACTTACGGTGTGACCGTGATGGGTAAAAGCATATTCCTGAATATGGCAGAAACCACATGAAATGGTATTATTTCTGGATAATTTTCCTTCGTAAAAGAGTTTTTTCCCCAATGCTACTCCATTCACCGTGACCGGATTTCCTGTAATATCAAAAGTGATGTCCGGAAAACCCGCAGGTTTGTCGAGACGATAAGCTTCATCTTTTGGTAAAGGCTCCAAAACCTCATCTTCCGTGCAGGAAGTCAGGGGAAATACCACAATAAAGAGAAAAATCCAAAGAGAGCAGAATTGCCCTCTTTTGGATTGTATGAAAAAATTAATCATTGTGAACGTGATCTACTTTAAACATTTTAGAAATATTATTGGTAACATTCACCAAATGCTGGTTTGATCCCATTGCCATGTCGTTAGAAGTATCCAATGTTAAAGCAGTCTGTCCGCTCAGATATTGGTTAAGATCCGCTAAAATGTGAACCGATGGTGTAATCTGTTTTGATACTCTTGCCGTTGAAGGAAAATCAAGGGTAATTTCACGGTAAAGATCTGCAGTGTTGTTTGCTGCAGTGTTCCCCATATTTCCACAATGGTTCATAAATTCTGTAGTGGCTGAAGAAGTTCCGTATTTACCTTCCAGTTTTGTGAAGATGTATCCTGCCGCCCAAGACCAAGCCATTCCAGCAGTTTTTGCTTTCTGCCAGAAAATTCCCTGTCCGCTTTGCCCCAAAAGATAAGCTGACTGACTGATGCCTAAACCGATTCTTACTTTTTTATAATTGTTTTTAGGAACTTCTTTCAGGTTGATGTAATTAATTCCGGCAACAGCTTCTGCCTGATCTACGATAAAGGCTCCGTTATCCGGATCGTTGTAATGGTATTTGAATTCTCCTCCGTTTTCATCGATTAAAGTGATGTTGCTGATTACATATTTCAAAGTAGAAAACTGGTGTTTTTGTCCGTTAACGGAAGTTTGTGTAGTCTGGTTTAAAACAATATCTCCAAGGTTATTGAATCCGTTTTCGAATTTTAGCTGTAAATTTCCCGGAGTCGTGTCCAGAACTTCTTCATCGTCATTATTGCTGCAAGACGAAACGGTAAGTAATGTAATTGCTACGAAGAGTAATGATAAGAATTTGTAAATTTTCATTTTGATTAAATTTAATTGTAAAAATTATTGTTGTTTAGTATTTATTTTTTGATAAATTTTAAAGTTTCATGTTCTTTTTTCCCAAAAAGATGAAGGAAGTATACTCCCGGTTCTAAACTCTGAACCGTAAGTACAGAATTGTTTTTAACGGAATTGTTTCCTGTAACATCTCTCCCTGAACCATCAAAAATTTTGATGCTTTCAATCTGATATTTCGCAGTTATATGAATGACCTCATCTGCCGGATTAGGATATATGGAACTGGAAACGGTATGCTTAATCTCATCCTGAGTAGAAAGTGTTCCGTTGAAGATAAATTTCTGGATGCGGTGGTTTCCCATGTCTGTAACATAAAGATCTCCGCTTGGCGCCACAAAAACTCCTCTTGGACTTTTGAACTGATCTGCTCCACTTCCATTTCCGTTTCCTCCTGCAATCACATTTCCGCTGGTCTGTCCTTCTTTCCAGGAAAGGATTCTTCTTCCTGTGTATTCAGCAATAATCATTGTTCCGTCGTTCATCATAAAAATACCGTTGGGTGCTTTCATTTGATTATTAGCGGTTCCGGAGCCATTGCCTCCCGCAACTGTTACTGCATTTGTACTGCCTGAAGAAAATTTCTGTACCCTGTTGTTAATATAATCTGTTACATAAAGATTCTCATTGTTGTCTACATAGATGGTTCCGTTAACAGAAGGATTGGCTAACTGATCTGCATTTGCGCCATAAGTACCCGCAGCAGCCAAAGTTCCGGAAGAATCTCCTATTGCCCATTTCACAATTCTGCTGTTTCCTGCATCAACAATATAGAAGGTGTTTCCTCTGAGATAAAATCCACCAGGCTTGTTTAGTTGATTAAGTGCTGCTCCTTCTCCATTTCCTCCGGCAACAGTAATTCCTGTTACGGCATTGGGTTCCCACTTTTGAATTCTTGCATTAAACGAATCCAGAACATAGATATTCTTATTATCGTCTACCCAAACACAAGTAGGAGTATTAAGCTGATTGGAATTACCTCCCGAACCATTTCCTCCGGCAACAGTAACTCCCTGATTTAATGCCGAATCCCATTTTACAATTCTATGATTTTGGGTGTCTGTAATATATAGATTGCTGCTGCTATCAATAAAAACAGAGTAAGGAAAATTAAGCTGATTATTTGCACCGCCCGCTCCGTTTCCTCCGGCAACGGTAATCCCCTGAGTATTCCACGAATATTGCTGGGAGAAAATAAGATTGAAAAAAGAGAAAGCTATTACAGATAATATTTTTTGAAACATATCTTTATAAAATTTCGATCCGGGATATTTTTGCTCCGGATATATATTAAACAAATAAGAGAATCGGCAAAATGCTCTAATGAACTGATCTGTAAAAATCAATTATGGAAACGAAACGATTTCTTAAACCCATTCTGTTATGAGCAGATCCCGATTCTCTTGAAGAAAAAAGTTTTGTTGATATTTTTGAGGAATTTTCTGAACACTATTTTACAGGATTTTATAAAAACACAGTTTTTATTTTCAGCATTGCGTATCCTCTGAAATATAAGGAGACCAAAGCCCAGCGATTATAGCCGTGGCATTACAGCTAAACGTTTAATTTATGCAATTGCTGAACATTGACACTGTAAAACAATATCAGAAAAACCTTTATAGATTGTCCGGGAAATTATTCTTCTGCATTTTCAGAAACAGAAGAGATTATGCTACACTAATGGAGGATGAAAAACCTGAAAATAGTGTAAATGATGATAAGAATCGGCACTGAATGTACCGACAGTATTTTTCAGAATATTTGATTTGAGGATGAAGCTGTCGTCTAAACTTTCATTTACGATAAAGATATCTATGGAATTCAGACTTATTTTCTGACTGCTTTTGTTTCCCTGCTCCTGAGTTTTTGAGAGTTCTTTTGAAAGGTAACATTTACCGTTACACATTAACTCTGGTTTCATTCTGTTTTCACAAAGTTCTTTAGTTATATAGTCGTAATTAACTGTATAATCTATAAATGGCAATATCGGACGTATTGTCATCTGAATAATCATGAAAATAGAAATGATATATTTCACGGAGCAAATTTAATAATACTTTTTGTTTTGTTATATGATATTAAACATAAAAAGGCAACTTACAAAAATTAATAAGCTGCCTTTTATATCAATCAATTAATGTTCATCCTCAGCAGAACACAATCCTACAATTGTATGGAAAGTATCGTGCAGAACTGTAAGAGATTTTGTAATATTTGCATCAGAATCTTTTTTCTTGATTTGTTTTTCAAGATCCTGACTGTCCTTCGCAAGTTTTGCAATGGCTTCCTTCACGCCTTTTTTGTTAAATTCAGCAGGAACAGCCGAAGTTTGCAATGCTTTTGCTTTTGCTGCCATTTCTGCTGCTCTTGTTTTGATAGGCTGAAGATTGCCTTCTTCCGCAGGATGGAAAGTCTGAGACATCACGGTGTGAAAATCTTTCATAGCCTGCCAATCATCGAATTTCCCTTTTTTTGCTTTCGTTGCTTCTTCGTATCTTCTGCTGATTTCTTTCCAGTTGGTTACGTTCCAGATTGCGGTTAAATAATCTGCTCTTTTGTTCTGATATTTGAGGTAATATGCGTGTTCCCAAACATCGATCCCGAAAATAGGGGTTCCTTTTTCTTCTACAACATCCATTAAAGGGTTATCCTGATTGGGTGTTGAGGAAACAAATAATTTTCCGCTCTTATCCACAGAAAGCCATGCCCATCCTGATCCGAAGCGGTCGGCTCCGGCTTTTGCCATCTTCGCTTTAAAAGCATCCATGCTTCCGAATGCTTCATTGATTGCTTTTGCAAGTTTTTCAGAAGGTTGTGTATTTTTTTCCGGAGTTAAGACGGTCCAGAACAACTCGTGGTTGTAATGTCCTCCTGCGTTATTTCTTACGGCAGCCGGTAATTTTGAGGCATTCGACATGATCTCGAATAAGGTTTGTTTTTCCTGCGGCGTTCCTGCGATTGCCTTATTCAGGTTTGCAACATAGGCTGCTGCGTGTTTGGAATAATGAATTTCCATTGTCTGTGCGTCGATATTTCCTTCCAACGCATTGTAAGCATACGGCAACGGTGTCTGCTTAAACTGTGCAAACGCAAACTGCGCTGCAAAAACTGCACTCAGAGCAGCTACTTTCAAAATCTTCATACTATTTTATTTTTATGTGATTTATTTTGGCTGGGAGACAGATGGTGGAAGCCTGAAGTTCTTTTACATACTCCATAAAACTTCCAGCCTCTAACTTCCATTTTCCAAACCTCTATTTCAATAATTTTTTAATATCCTCTATCAATATTTCTCTGTCGGGATGGTATTTCCCGGTCAGTTTCGGAGTTTTTCCTTCCGGATCTTCATAGTTTAATCCCGAATAATACAAAATCGGCATATTGTCTTTATTATATCGGCAACGGATATTTCCTTCTTTATCTACAAGGGCAATCATTCCGCTGTGATTAAGACTTTCGCTTTCATCTTCCTTATCTCCGACATAAATATTGAACTGATCTGCTAATTTACCAATATAATCTCTGTTTCCGGTTAAAAAATGCCAGTTCGGAGATTTTACGCCAATTCTTTGTGCGTGTTCTTTTAATGTCTGCGGAGTATCATTTTCCGGATCAATGCTTATGGAGATGATTCCGAAATCCGGATTGTTAATCTCCTCTTCAATGGCTCTCATGTTGGTATTCATAACCGGACAAATCGTGGGACATTTGCTGAAGAAAAATTCGACCAGATAGACTTTTCCGAGCATATCTTTATTGGTAACCGTTTTGTTGTTCTGATCGGTTAATTTGAAATCGGGAACTTTCATTACGGTGTACAGATTCTTTTTGAAATACCCCATTCCGACACCTATTCCCAGAAAAAGCAGAGCAATAATCACAATCGGAACGATTAATTTGCTTTTGGAATTGCTGGTCTTTTTATTTTTTGGCATATTTCTCAGGATTCTTTTTGAATTCGTCTTTACAGTAAGCACTGCAAAAACCGTACGTTTTATTTTTATAGACTGCCGTGTCTTTCATATCGGCTTCAGTGGGCATATTGCAGATCGGGTCTACCGCATTGGCAAATTTTACTGTTTTTGTTCCGGAATTTGCGGCTGTTTTTGCTTTTTTATGCTTTACTTTAGGGGTTTCCTGTGCACATGCCATTAATGAAACAGACAATAGTGCTGTTAAGATAAGTTTTGATTTCATTTTTATTTACATTGAAATTATTAATGTTTGAATGGATTGATTTTTTAACTAAACTTACTGATGAATTTCTTGCTTTATCCTTAATTAATCATAATGTCTTGTAACGCTAAGAGCCCAAAGATTTTTATGAAGACAAATTACAGATAACTACAATAAATCTAATTTAACGCTAAGCTCGCAAGTTTTTTGTAAACTTAATGTTTATGGGTTCGCAAAGGCGTTAACACTCAGCAAGTGATAGCTATACTTTATTTTTGGTATGAATTCAGCCAAAGAATTAGCTGAAAATAATATTAAGCTAAAGGAGGATGGAATATTCTGGAAAAATATTCTGAAGTATGGAAATTGATGTAACGTGAGTCTGAGTTTTTGTTTAAAGCACTCAACTGACTGTTATCTGAAAAGGAAAGTATTTCATGGGAGATAAATACATCAAGTCCTGAAATTTTTACTGTCTGATTGGTATTGGACTGTTTTTCTGTTTTTGCCAATTCTTTGGCAACGTAGCATTTTCCTTTGCAGGTGGATTGCGGAATGTTTCTGTTTTCACAAAGGTTTTTTACGATGTAGTCATAATTAACGGCATAATTAATCAAAGGCAAAACGGGACGTAATGCAATCGTAAAAATGATAAATATGGAAACGAAAAACTTCAATGCTATATTCTACTCTACAAATATACTAATGAAATTTTGTTTTTAAGACAGATTATGATGAAAGTCAGTTTTGGTAATGGTTTAATTGTACGCTTTATTTTCGTAGAGATTTCTTAGATCCCAAAGCTTCGGATAATAATTTAAAGCATTAAAATCTGCGGAAACTTTATATTTTCTCCCGCAGATTTTGCAGATAAAGCTGATTAATATTCTACCGCGAAAACCACCGATTTTCACAGATGAATACAAATACTTTATGATGAAACTAAAGAATCTGCGAAATCTGTAGGAGAAAATAAATTTTGGCTAAAGCCGGATTGAAAAATTTATCCTTGCAAACGGGCTAAAGCCCGTTCCTATTGATGAGTAAAAATCATTTGGCAATATATGTGCAATACAATAAACTTTTATCATCTTACTTCTTTCATCCTACTTCCCTCTTCCGGCTTATTAAAACCTCATCCGTTGAATTCTTACCGCATTTAAAATGGCAAGTAAAGCGACTCCAACGTCGGCGAAAACGGCTTCCCACATGGTTGCCAAACCTCCGGCTCCGAGAATTAGAACAACCGCCTTAATGGAAAATGCCAGAATAATATTTTGCCACACGATTTTCTTTGTCTGCTTTCCAATGTTGATTGCCATCGGGATTTTACTCGGCATATCATCCTGAATGACAACATCTGCTGTTTCAATCGTCGCATCACTTCCCAATCCGCCCATCGCAATCCCGACATCGCTTAACGCGACAACGGGAGCATCATTCACACCGTCTCCTACAAAAGCAACGGTTTGATTTTTTGCTTTTATTTCCTTTACTTTATTCACTTTGTCTTCGGGAAGCAGATCTCCGTAAGCGTTCTGAATGCCTAATGTATCGGCAACGTGTTTCACGACAGAGGATTTATCTCCGCTCAGCATTGTGGTTTTTACTCCTAAAGATCTTAATTTACTGATGGTTAACTGTGCATCCGTTTTAATGGAGTCTGCAATCGTTAAATACCCGACAAACTTTTTATCATACGCAACAGCGATTAAAGTATACACCCTATTTTCAGGCTGAACATCATATTTGATACTGAATTTATCCATCAGTTTGAAGTTTCCGACCAACAGTTCTTTTCCGTTGATGGATGCTTTTAAACCATAACCTGCGATTTCTTCAACATTTTCCAACAGAATCGAATGATCGACTTCTCCCACATATTGATGAATAGCCGTTGCAACAGGGTGAGAACTTTTACTTTCCAGAGCATTAACGAGTTTTAAAATATCATCTGTATTACATTCATCATTAAAATTAACTTCCTGAACTTTGAATACACCTTCCGTCATCGTTCCGGTTTTATCCATCACTACATTCTGAACGTTTGCCAAAATATCTAAGAAATTGCTTCCTTTAAATAAAATTCCGTTTCGGCTTCCTGCTCCGATTCCTCCGAAATATCCCAAAGGAATAGAAATCACCAACGCACACGGACAGGAAATCACTAAGAAAACCAATGCTCTGTACAGCCACGCTCTGAACTGATACTCTTCTATAAATAAATAAGGTATAAATGTGATTCCGATTGCTAGAAATACGACAATCGGGGTGTAGATTTTCGCAAATTTCCTGATGAATAATTCGGTGGGAGCTTTTTGAGCAGTCGCATTCTGAACGAGTTCTAAAATTTTGCTCAGTTTGCTGTCTTTGTAAGCGGTTGTCACTTTTACTTCGCTTACTGTATTGAGGTTGATCATTCCGGCCAGAACAGTTTCGCCTTTTGTTTTGGTATCGGGTTTACTTTCTCCGGTTAAAGCAGAAGTGTTAAATGATGCGGTTTCAGATAATAATTCTCCGTCTAAGCCTAATTTTTCTCCGGATTTTAACTGAATAATATCTCCGATGTTTACTTTTTCGGCTTTCATAATCAGAGGTTTTCCGTCTTTTAAAACGGTTACTTCATCGGGACGCTGATCGAGTAAAGATTTGATATTGGTTTTGGCTCTTGTTACTGCCATTGCCTGAAAAACCTCGCCAACGGAATAAAAAAGCATAACCGCAACTCCTTCCGGATATTCTCCGATCGCAAAAGCACCTACGGTGGCGATTCCCATTAAGAAAAACTCGGAAAATACATCTCCGTTTTTTATGCTTTCGAACGCTTCTTTCAAAACCGGAAGACCAACCGGAATATAGGCGATGAAGTACCAAACCAGACGAATCCAGCCGGAAAACCATTCAGCTTTGATGAAATTATCCAAAGTAATGCCTACTAATAACAATCCAAAAGAGATGATTGCAGGAAGAAACATCCTGAAAACAGACTGATCTCCCGTCTCATGAGAATGATGGTGATCGTGGTCGTGACCTTCATGATGATGTTGGTGTTCTTTTTTCGGTTTTGTGCTGCAGCATTCTTCCATAACTTAAATTTTTATTCAAAATTACAGTCAAAATGCGTGCAATGCTATTGCAAACTTTCCAGACAGTTTTCGCAGATTCCTTTAGCAAAAAGCCTTATTTCGTCGATCCTGAATTGGGTCTGAATGTTTTCGGGAAACGAAATATCTTCTTTACAGGTGGTCTGTTTGCAGATTTTACAGTAGAAATGAAGATGCCAGTCTTTGTGGGTATGTTCATCACATCCATCGTGGCAGAGTTTGTATTTTGTTGTCGTATTTTCCTGAATGCTGTGAACAATTCCTTTTTCTTCAAATGTTTTTAAGGTACGGTAGATTGTGGTGCGGTCTGCATTTTCAAAATGATTTTCAATTTCCGACAGAGAAAGGGCGGCTTCCTGAGAACTTAAAAAATCATACACCAAAATCCTCATGCTTGTAGGTTTGGTATTTTTATTTATTAATTTATTCTCAATGTCCTTTTTCATACGATTCTATTTAACATCTCTATTCAAAGGTAATGGTTTTAAAGTTTGTTTCTGAGAATGTTTAAGCATTTTAAAAAAAGTTCACAAAAAAAGAGTGGCTCATTACAAACCACTCATGAAAAACACACTGCTTCAAAATACTGAAGTGTTAGTATAATCTTTGGATCGACAGATAAATTACTCTCATATTATCTGCTGTACTTGTTGTATTCATATTATCAACCGTTGGGAAATAATAGACTCTGTACCATTTATCATCTAAAGAAAGATCCATTGTAAGTACTTCCTGATGTCCTCCTTGCCCGCTTCCTTCTGTTCTTGGTATTGTAGATCCTAAAATATCATTATATCCTACTCCATAGTAAATTCCGTTATCCAGTTCCATGTACGCAGAAGGAGCAAGGGTAGCTCCTGAACCTGTAGGTGTGCTTGGAGCCAAAAGATAATTTGAGGCATTAAAACGGTCTACGTTGGTTAAGGCACTAAACCACAGTTTCACCGGAGATGAAGATGTATTTACCAGTCTTGGCCACATCGTTACGCTTCCGTTTCCTCCGTTGGAAGCTCCGTTGAACCATGCATCAAGTCTTATTTTTCCTCCGATAATCGGCAAATCTGTAATAAAAGCACTCATCCAGCCAGAGACATTTGCGGAAAATCCGGCTTTGTAAAATACGAGATCTCCGGGAGCCAGTCCGTCTCCTGCTCCAATTACGGCATTGCATGTTTTGCCTCCGATATTTAAAGAAAATGTAGTTGTAATGGGACTTGTTACGGTAGGTGTTCCGGAAACGGTATAACTCAGCGTTCCTGAGCCGGAGTTAAAATTTCCTGCGGATAAAGTTGCGGTAAGTCCGTTTACAGGACCTATTGTCTGTGCAGCATAAATTCCTCCGTTTCCTCCGGTATAAGGGACATTCATTGTGCCGGTATAAGGAACTCCTGTTGTGTATGTACTTGGAGAGAGGGTAATTCCGTTACAGGTAATTGTTCCTACTGTTCCGGGTGCTAAAGATCCGTTGTTGAAGGTTCTCCATTCTGTTCCGTTCCAAAAAACATATCCGTTATAGACTAATCCTCCGGTTCCTAGATTGTAAACCAAGAGTCCTGTTGCCGGAGAAGGGATGGTGATCTGGTCTGTCTGTGAAGTTAGCGCTGCTTTCGGACCCAAAAAACCTTTTTTGCTTCCTGAAGCCAATCCGTCTGCATTCACGTCCAGCAGTGCAGAAGAATTTGGTGAGTTGGTTCCAATCCCAACATTACCGGAAGAGGTTACCACAAAATCATTTGCCTGTTGTGCAGCCGTAGGATTTCCTGTTGATGGATTGTCTTTTGCTCCGTCTACATGAAAAATACCTTTTGGATTGGATGTATTAATCCCCACTTGGGAATAAAAAAGATTAAAGGCCACGATGGTCATCGATAAAATAATTTTTCTCATAAGAATGTTTTTTTAAGGGATTTTGAAAAAGACTTTTTAAAAACTCATTTTCAGTTTTGCTTCATTTGTTGTTTTTAGAATTTATAGACTCTGATTGATCTGTTTATTTTTTATGCAGATTAAATATTCTTTATATACTGACTTTATGAAAAATCGGAATGACGTGTTTAATTAATATTCATTATCAATTTATTTTCTCTAATTTTGAACTCTATTGTTCTTTTTGTTTGTAATAAATAAAAAAAGATCTTCATCACCTTGTCACAAAAATGCCCTATTCTTAGGAGCATTGATCTTGTACATTTTTTAGTTAAAAATTGTTTTGCAAAGTTATTTCCTCTGATAAATCAAAAAAAGAGCTATGCAAATCATAATTCTGAAAATGATTTACAATGATTATATTTGCTTACATATCAATACTTTAAAAAAGTCATTTATTGAAAATGCCTGCTTAAACTTGTAAAAATGAAGTAAAATACAAATGAGTACAAAATTTGAACAAATTGAAAAACTGAAACAGGAACTCATGGACAGGTATGTGATTCTCATGCTTGCCATTTTAGCTTTTTATATTTTTATCTTTACATTTTATACTTATGATAATTTTCTTATCTGGTATTTGGGATCGGCATTATTTTTTCTGGGATACACTTATTTTCTGATGAGAGGAAGATTTAAACAATCTACAATTGTTCATCTTCATCTTTTAATTGCGCCTCTTTTCAATATTTATATTGTACTGGCATTTTGGGATTATTCTGTGGTAAGTTTTTGCTGGTATCTGCCAATTCCTATCGGAGCCTACATTTTCTTTTCAAAAAAAGAGGTTTTTCTTTACACGCTTTATACCGTACTTATTATTTTAGCCTGTTATTTTATTACCGCAAATTTCAATCTGGAATTTCCTGAACGTACCCAGAAAACGGTTTTGTTCACAGATATTATCATCATTATTTCTAATATTTTAGTGGTTACGCTGCTTATTTATTATAAAGACAAAATAAGAAGGCTGGAAATTCTTTCGGAATTTGAGAAAACAGAAAAGATAATAATTGCAGAGGATAAAAAAACAGCGGATATCTCTGCCGAAAGTACTGCCGAAAACATAGAGAGTATGGAAAAACTTTTTTCCAGAATTGAAATTTCCATGAATGAAAAACTGTTATTTAAGGATATGAAATTCAACCTTTCTGCGTTGAGTGTTGCATTGGAAGTTAACAGCAGTTATATTTCAAAAGCAATCCGTTACAAAGGATATCCTAATTTTAACAGTTATCTGAATACATGCAGAGTAAGTTATGTGAAAAAGTTATTCACTGAAATCGATTTTCAAAAATCAACCCTGATGTATGTATATACGGAAGCCGGTTTTTCGAACCAGTCGACTTTTAACCGTGCTTTTAAACAGATTGAAGGGATAACGCCTTCGGAATATTTCCAGAAACATCTTAAAAATACCATTTAATTGTGTTTTTAAAATGTGCTATCTTTGAATAAATTATTTTCAATGAAAATTCTTATCGTGAATGGTCCCAATCTGAATTTATTAGGAACCCGAGAGCCCGAAATTTACGGAACAGTTTCCATGGAGGATTACCTGAATCGTCTAAGAACCGATTTTCCTTCCCATCAACTGGAATATTATCAGTCTAATATCGAGGGTGAAATTATCAATCAGCTCCAGAAAGATGAATTTGATGCCCTGATTATTAATCCGGGAGCTTTTACGCATTATTCTTATGCTATTGCAGATTGTTTAAAAAACATCCGAAAACCAAAAGTTGAGGTTCACATCAGCAATATTTACAAAAGAGAAGAATTCCGCCAGAAATCTGTAACTGCGGCAAATACGGATGCTGTTTTATCCGGTTTCGGGATGGAAGGCTACAGACTGGCTGTTTTAAGTCTGAAATAATTTCACGAGAAATTTTCAGGAATACAAATAAAAAATCCTCATCTTGCGATGAGGATTTTTTATTTTTAGTTGGTTGTCTGCTCTTGTAACTGAGGACCGGAAGGAATTAATTTTTTACCTTCTTCGGTGTTGCAGTACTGCTCAAAGTTTTTAATGTATCTTGAAGCTAAGTCTTTTGCTTTTTCTTCCCATTCAGAAGCATCATTATAAGTATTTCTCGGATCTAAGATTCCTTCTGAAACATTTGGCAATGCTGTAGGAACTTCCAGATTCATAATCGGAATTCTTGTTTTCGGAGCATTTTCGATAGATCCGTCGATGATGGCATCAATAATGGCTCTTGTATCTTTCAGAGAAATTCTTTTTCCTGTTCCGTTCCATCCGGTGTTTACCAGATATGCTTTTGCACCGTGTTCTTTCATTTTCCCGATTAATGTTTTAGAGTACATTGTTGGGTGCAATGTTAAGAAAGCTTCCCCGAATGCAGGAGAGAAAGACGGTTCCGGAGAGGTAATTCCTCTTTCAGTTCCCGCTAATTTCGATGTATACCCGCAAAGGAAATGGTATTGTGCCTGATCTTCATCCAGAATAGAAACCGGAGGCAATACCCCGAAAGCATCTGCAGAAAGATAAACGATCTTTTTAGCGTGTCCTGCTTTTGAAGGCAGAACAATTTTATTGATATGATAAATAGGATAAGAAACTCTTGTGTTTTCTGTGATCGATCCGTCTGTATAATCTGAAACTCCGTTGTTTACCACCACGTTTTCCAAAAGCGCATCTCTTTTAATGGCTCTGAAAATATCCGGTTCTTTTTCTTCCGAAAGATCAATTACTTTTGCGTAGCAACCTCCTTCATAGTTGAAAACTCCGTTGTTATCCCAACCGTGTTCGTCGTCTCCGATCAGATATCTTTTCGGGTCTGCAGACAAAGTTGTTTTTCCCGTTCCTGAAAGTCCGAAGAAAAGAGCTACGTCTCCTTCTTCTCCAACGTTTGCAGAACAGTGCATTGAAGCCATTCCTTTTAACGGAAGGTAATAGTTCATCATTGCGAACATTCCTTTTTTCATTTCTCCGCCGTACCATGTTCCTCCGATGATCTGAAGTTTTTCAGTAAGGTTGAACATCACGAAGTTTTCAGAATTCAGTTCCTGTGCTTCCCAGTTTGGATTCGTTGTTTTAGAACCATTGATTACGGTAAAATCCGGCTCACCAAAGTTTTCCAGCTCATAATGAGAAGGACGGATGAACATATTGGTAACGAAATGTGCCTGCCACGCTACTTCAACGATGAACCTCACTTTTAGTCTCGTATCTGCATTGGTTCCGCAGAAAGCATCTACTACATAAATTTTCTTTGCAGCAGCAAGTTGGTTCAGCACTAAATCTTTACAAGACGCAAAAATTTCCGGAGTAGTCGGCAAGTTTACTTTTCCGTCCCAGAAAATCGTTTCTCTTGTAACATCATCCTGAACTATGTACCTGTCTTTAGGAGAACGACCTGTGAAAATTCCTGTTTTTACTGATACTGCACCAGATTCCGTAAGCTCAGCTTTCTCAAAACCTTGATTTTCAAGAGAAACTTCAGCCTGATACAATTCTTCGTAAGACGGATTGTACACTACTTCGTAATTTCCTTTAATCCCTAATTTTTCTAAATCTTGGATGATTTTAGCGTGTTTCATTTTACTTATATTTTCTATTTCTTTTTTGGGTATAACAAAATTAAATATTAATTAATTGTTAAAGGTGGTTAAATATAATGATATAAGTCAGAATGACAAATAAAAAATAAACCTTGTAAAAAATTGAAAATCAAGCAATTATTTCAGACCATTCGAAAATTGTGTGAAAACCTTTTCCCCAAAAATAGTCCTTAAAGCCGTCAAATTTTGAGCTCATTACAAAATCTCCTCCCCAAGCTCCCAAACTTTTAACAAAAACAGGGCAATCTGGAAAAAATTTAGCCTTAACTGTAGGAATTTCAAGAAAATCTGATATTTTTTGCTCATGAATCAACATTAGCTCAGAAAATTTTTCCAATTCGTTGCATAGTAAAATATTTCTTGTAATATCCGAAAATTCATCAACCCTTTTTTGAGACCTGGTTTTAGACTTGTAAAAACTGATTCCTTCACGGCTGTCCTGTTTCTGATTTAAGTGAATAAAAATCAATTCATCTTTAAAAGAAGGATTAAAATTTATCTTTTCATATTTAATTTCAGGAACACTTTGATACAGCACTGCCGATTTCTCTTTTGCCACAGCAATATCGTATCCGCTTCCGCCCAGACTTATCTTATTTAAATAAAACGGATCGATCTCCGCCCACTCCGCAAGATTGGTCATTAAAGTAGAGCTGCTTCCAAGTCCGTAATCCGCAGGAAACTGAAGGTTGGTCTTTAAATGGTAAGTAAAATTATTTTTGAATGTAATAGCAGAAAGTGACTGAACATTTTTTAATGTTTTTAAAATAAATTCAGCACTTGCCGGAATATTGGTTTCTAAAATCTGCCAGTTCTGATAATCGATGACAGCTTTCAGCCATAATTTGTTCTGATGATAAGCTTCCCACACAATGAGAGATTTTTCATCATGAATTTCTTCAAAAGAAAACTCTTGTCCCAGCCTGGTAGGTACCGCTAAGACAAGAGCTCCGTCCATTGCGAAATATTCTGAAGTAAGCATCAGCTTTCCCGGTGAAAATATCTCGCCCATGATTTTTATTAATTAGATTGCAGAAGCTACATCTACAGAAGAATCAATTTTTTTGATGAGTCCCTGTAATGTTTTTCCCGGTCCTACTTCCACGAAGTTATTGGCACCGTCTTTAATCATATTCTGAACAGACTGCGTCCATTTTACAGGACCTGTAAGCTGTGCAATTAGGTTTTTCTTAATTTCTTCAGGATCAGAGATTGCAGTGGTAGTAATATTCTGGTATACCGGAATGGTTGCTTTTCTGAATTTTGTTTTTTCTATTGCCGCGGCCAATCTTTCCTGCGCCGGCTGCATCAATGGAGAATGAAATGCTCCGTTTACAGGCAATAATAAGGCTCTTTTTGCTCCTGCTTCTTTCAGCTTTGCACAAGCTTCTTCTACAGAGGCTGTTTCGCCGGAAATAACCAACTGTCCCGGACAGTTATAATTTGCAGGAACAACAACTCCGCTGATTGCTGCACAGATTTCTTCCACTTTAGCATCTTCCAGTCCTAAAATAGCTGCCATAGAACTTGGATTGGCATCACAGGCTTCCTGCATTGCTTTTGCTCTTTCGGAAACCAGTTTCAGACCGTCGTCAAAAGATAAAACTCCATTGGCAACCAATGCTGAAAATTCTCCTAAAGAATGTCCTGCAACCATTTCAGCTCCAAGACCGTTTACTGCTTTCAGGGCAGCAACCGAGTGGATAAAAATTGAAGGCTGGGTAACCTCCGTTTTTTTAAGATCTTCATCCGTTCCTCTGAACATCATTGAAAGGATATCAAACCCTAAAATTTCGTTGGCAGATTCCATCAGATCTTTGATGTCTTTTCTAGAATCGTACAATTCTTTTCCCATTCCTACGAACTGAGAACCCTGCCCTGGAAATACAAGTGCTTTCATGTATTAATTTAAAATATTATGCAAATATAATTATAATGTTAACAATATTCTTTAAAACACAATCAAATGATTAAGGAACCAATCTAATAACGCGGTATCCTGTGTTTACATAGGCTCCGTTTGCTTTGGACTTTACAAACTCAAATTTTGTGGCAAGCTGAGTCTGTACCTTATTCATCTGTTTGAAGATTTCTCCTTTTTTGTTTTCTCTGGTCAACATATCATTCACAATATCAAAACCTACGATGGCAAATTTTGGAGGTGTTTTACAGTATTTATTTTTATAAGCGGCAAGAATTTCTTTTTCGAAACTTCCTTCTGTATTGATCTTTCTGTCCATTAAATAGACAAGATTTGCCTGACTAAGATCATCTACTTTTTTCTCGAAAACAGGAGCATAATGCATACTGAAAGCTTTTACTCCCTGAACTTCTTTGGATAAAGCGATTACTCTGTTGGCGAAAGCTTCACCTGCCGAATCACTATCACTTGCTAAAATCGCGATCACCGGAGCAGACTGTCCTGTCATCATATTTTTATCAAGCTGAATATCCGCTGATGAATTTACGATGGTGATGTTTGGATTTTTAAGCGTTTTTTCAAGACCAGCTTTAATGTAGTTGGCATTTCCTTTTTTGGAATCGGCAACCACATAAATTTTCTGATCCGAGAATGCGGATTTTACTTCTTCTACAATTTTATCGGCATAAGTCTGATCGTTGGTTTCCACAATAATCAGGTTGCTGTAGTTGTACAATTCCGGAGAGTTTGCAAATGGTGCAACAATCGGGATTTTCTGGTTTTTCGTGAAGTCCAGAACATCTACAACGTTCGACTTGAAGAACGGACCGATAATTAAGTCTGTATTATCCGGATTTATCTGGGTTAATGAATTTCGGAACGAAGCTTCGTTTCCGGAATCCACAATTTTTATATCTAATTTTTGTCCGTTTCTGGCATTTCTTTCAATGGCAAGTTTTGCCCCCGTAAGAAAATCCAAAGCCATTGTACGATATTGTGTTTCTCCTGTGCTGTAGCCAAAAGGAAGCATCATTACAACACTTAATGCATCACCGTTTTTCTTTACATAGGCAGGATCCAGTTTTTTAATTTTTAAAACCATTCCTGTTTTTAGTCCTTTGGAAAGTTCAGGATTCAGCGCAATCAGTTCATCTATTGTAACTCCAAATTTATTCACAATCGAGAAAACGGTATCTCCCTGCTGAACAGTATAGGTTACATAATCGTCTTCCGAAGAAACCGTGTTTGATGAAGATTTTTCATTACCTGAATCTACTTTGGTTTTCGGATTTGAATTTTCTTCAAAAATATCAGCTCCGGAGTTTTTCGTTCCCGCTTTTTTTATTTTAATTGTTTCCCCCGGTTTTAAACCTTTTTCTTCCAATCCGGGATTCAGGGCAAACAATTCTTCTTTTGTTATATTGAACTGTCTTGAAATTCTGTAGTAATTGTCTTTCTGCTGTACAATATATTCGTCTTCCGAAGTTTTTGTGGTGTGAGTTTCAGCAACAGTTTCAACAGTTTTTTCTACCGGAGAAGTATGTACGGCAATACTCTGTTCTCCGCCATATTTTTTAATGCTTTCAAGAGGCAGGGTAACTTCATCTCCGATCTTCATGTGAGCATCCAATTCAGGATTCAGTTTTCTGAGGTCTGTTTCGGATATTCTGTATTGTTTCGTGATTCCGTAGATGGTTTGTTTCGGCTGAAGAATAATTTTTCCAAGCTGAGAATTATTTACAGGCTTTGAAGCAGCAGGTGTTTTTGATGAAGCAGGAGCTGCTTTATCATTTTTTACTGTAAGAACATCTCCAAGCGCCAATTTACCGTCCTTCACTTTAGGATTTAGTTTTAGCAATTCTTCTACAGTAAGTCCGTATTTTTTAGCAATGTTATAAGGAGTGTCTCCTTTTACAACGGTGTGCGATTTCTGGGCAGACATACCCAAAACCATACATAAACTGGATAGAATAAAAAACCTCTTTATCATATTCGGTGATTATAAATGCAAAAATACTTCTTTAAAATTAAATGACAATAATTATTGGTTTTGAAAAGACTTTCTGTTAACATTCAGAGTGTTACTTTGGGATAGAATTGAATTTCTTCGTTATGCTCCAAATAATAGATCTTTCAGTTTAAGAATTATTATCCTAAGAATTTCAGAACATCTTTTTTGTAGACGAAAGAGAAGAATTTTTCTGCATCATTTCATTTATTTTTAAAACGCAATAATAGATTCTTTATCCTTAATAAGCAATAATTATAAATTCTGATTTTTCTATTTCTATTTTTTCTAAACAAAAATCTAACCACTGATATCCATGATCTGCAAAAAATACGCTAAAATTATAAACTCTTTCCTGCCAATTCTTAGAAGGATTTACATCTAAAAACAGATTTTCCAGTCTTTCCATCAATTCGCTTTTTTTAATCTTTTCTGCATGAAGAAGACGTTTTTTCATTCTTTTAAAAGATTTCAACTGTCTTACTTCTTCGGCTTTCACCATGTTTCCGAAAGATTTTTCGGTGGTTTCGGCGATATTTTTAAGTTCGGCAAACTGACTGATGAGTGTATTTTCCTTTTGTTCCAACATTTCCAGAATGGAATTATCTTCCAACATTTTATTGTTGATAACCGTCGTAAAGTTCTGGAAGAAGTCTTCTACTTTCAGATTCAGTTTTTCTATTTTCCCGAGTGTTTTTTCTTTTAAAAACAGCATGGAATTTCGGGGAATCAGGATCGGGAAAGGAATATTTATTTTTGAAAAGTAATCTTTGAGTTCCAGCCAATACATGATTTCTGCATTTCCTCCAATGTAAGCAAGGTTGGGAAGAATGGTTTCCTGATAAACTGGACGCATCAGAGCATTCGGACTAAATTTTTCCGGATAATTTTCAAGTTCATTTAAAATTTCTTCTTTGGTAAACTGAATATTTTTATCTACCACAAAGTATTTCTGACCGTCAAAATCTATTCTGTCTCTCGTGTCCGAAAGGTAGAATAAATTAATTTCGCGCGGATTTACCTGAACTTTTCCATATTTTCCGGTTAAGAAATCCACTTTTTCCTTTGAATTTTTATATAAGCTGAAATTCAGCAGTTCATCTTTAAAGGTTTCTTTGATCTGATTTTTAAGAGCTTTAGAATCACCATCTAAAATCAGCAGACCGAAATCTGAAAACAGTCTGTTGACTAAGATCCGGATTGCCTGAGTTAATGTATGTCCGGTTTTATAAGCTTCTTTCAGCATTAAAATCAGTTCCGTCCCAAAAACATAGTCTTTGAACTCTCTTTCAAATTCAGATATGAAAAATGTATCGTTAATTTCTATCCTTCCAACCGGACCGCCTGATTTTTCGTTGATTTCGTAGAAATTGTTCTCGGTTTTAAAGTGATTGATTTCCGCAAAGTCGTGATCTTCGGAAGCCATCCAGTATACAGGAACAAAATTAAATTCAGGAAAATTTTCTTTTAAGTAAGTACAGGTTTTAATGGTCTGTAAAATCTTGTATATAAAAAAGACGGGTCCTGAAAAGAGATTCAACTGATGACCGGTTGTAATGGTGAAGGTATTGGAAAGTCTTAAATGATCTATATTTTCGTTCTGTTTAGAAGAAAGTTCAAGATGGGCAAGCTGCCTTTCTAAATTACCTGCTAAAATATTTCTCTGATCCGCTGTGAAAGAATTCTGTTTCTGCGCGATCTGTTTCTTAAAATGGTCTAAAGAAAATGTTTTTTCTTCAAATCCCTCAATTTCATGATTTAAAAAATCTTTGATTAACTGAGGAATGCTTTGGATATCCTGAAAAGATATTTTTTTTATAGTTTTCAACTTGTCTATATTTTAGTTGAACAAATACCATACAATTCCCAGATTCAGCCTAAAATCGTAGACCGGATAACTTGGAAATGCATATGCTTTGTTGTTAGAAAGGAAAGTTCCGACCTGTTGTCCTTCGATAAAAAAGAACATTTTTTTAACTTTCAGATTGAAGTAAACATCGGCAATCGGCTGTCCTCCGATAGAAAATGAATTGGAACCCGGCAAAATATATTCGTTAAGAATTGGAAAAAATTCCCGTGATGCAAATTTCGAAAAATAATATACTTTAATTCCGGTCTGAATTTCCGCCGCATTTTTAAAGGCTTTGGACTGGAAGAAGAAATTGGCACGACCTATAAAACTTGGTAACGGAAGCAAATCTTTATTGGTTAAAACGTTCTGGAAGTGCAGTCTTGTATTTAAATGAAATTTACCATAGCTAAAAGTAGCATCACCTCCGATCTGCGAAATATTAATGGGACTTCCGCTTTGCTGAGGCATTGCAATTGCATCAAAATAGGTATAATTATCTATCCTGAAATAGTTCGCGAACAATTCTGTTTTGAACCACTTTAAGCCAACACTTCCTCCGATTTCTGAGATGGTCTGGTTCTGGGCATTCTGAAAATAATAGTTGTAATTATTATACACGGAAGTATTCAACAGATAATTGAAGGACGGATAAGCGCTTTGAAAGTTAACTTTTGCATTCACAAAGTAATCTTTTACCGGTTCGAATTTAAGGTTGTTGGTTGTTTTTAAATAGGTTCCGAACTGGCTTCCGTTAGAAAATTCCAAAAATGAATTTAACTGGATTTTATCAAAAAGTTTAATCTGTAAATTTCCGACTGCCCCGATTCTGCTTTCTTTAATTTCTGTAGGAATCACTAAAATCGGAAGGGTAATTTCATTGGAGCCAAATTTCAGCATCTGATAACGAAGACCGGCATCAAGTTTAAATTTCTCATTGTCCCAAACCAGACTTATCGTATTGCTGAAATTGTCTGAATATTTTTTTGAAGTAAGCGGAGCTCCTGTCACCAGTTCATCCGGAGCATCGTACCAGTAAGTTTCAGCGGCACTTTGGGCATAGTAATATTTGTTTCCCTGATGAGAAATGGTATGTCTTATTTTAAAAGGAATTTTTTCTGATTTAAACGGGGCAAACTGATGGGTTAAATAATATCTTCTGTAGGAATACTGTGAGCTTGAAGAGGTAAGATTAACCTGCATATTCTGTCTATTTCTTGAATTACTGTCGCCGTTCTGAAACAAACTGTCTACTGCAATTCCACCATTTTCCTGATTGTTTACATTCTGATGGAGATAATGTGCAAACAATTCATAATTTCCGCTTTTTGAGACGTAATGTCCTGTAAACAAAGTATTGTTATTGGATGCCAATGAATTTCTGTACATTCCCTGTGAACGTAATCCGCTGTATTCCAGAGAAAAATTAAATCTTTTTCCAATGTTCTGCGTGTAAGAAGATCTTAAAGCGGCTCCATTTTTCATTGCATTATGATAAATGAAGGTTGCGGTCGGCGTTTTTACGTCATAGTAATTGATGTCATTAACGCCTAAAATCCAATATGATTTGTTGGTTGGTAATAGTGCTAAATTTTGTTCAGCATTCGCTTCGTACGTAAGCGGATTAAATCCTGCCCCTATGTTTGCGACCTGTGCTCTTCCAAAGTTATCTTTATTGTTATACTGAGAAAAAATATACGTTTTATCGAAAGTCATTACCGTATCAAAGACTTTTTTTTCAGAGAACTGCTTCTGATAGAGATAATCATTAATAGTTGGTTTAAATATTTTTAAAGAGTCTTTTTTTCCGGAATCGATAACGAGCGTGTCTTTATCTTTGGGAAGCTTATTGAAGTCTGTTTTGTTGACGACCTGGGCTTGAGCTGCCACGCTCAGGAAAAATATGATGGAAAATAGGTATTTCATTTATTTTTATTGTAAAGCAAAAATAAGAAATAATAGGGAATAAAAAACCCCGCTTGAATTGCGGGGTTGATTATGTATTTAATTAAACAATTAATTAGAATATCCAGGATTTTGCACTACGGGTGTACCCGGAACATTTATTTCTGCACGTGGAATAGGGAAAGCTAATAAATTATTTCCAACATTTCTCACCGTACCTGCAGCACCAGAAGTACTTCTCTGTGTAATTGGTTGACCTCTTCTTAATAGATCAAACATACCAAAACCTTCTCCTACAAACTCTTTCTTCTTTTCTTGATAAATATCATTAAGAGTTACACTAGTAACTGGAACATAATTTAAAATTCTATTTTGTAAAATAAGATTATAATATGTTACCGCTTTACTTGGTGTACCACCAGCATTTAATTCTGCTTCAGCTCCATTTAAAAGCGCTTCTTCATACCTAACTAGTTTGATGTTATCAAATGTATTTATGTATTTCCCATTCAAAACAAGCCCTGTAGTAATACCAGCCAATCTAATATCATTTGCATTATAAGATGCTCTTAATGCAGACAAAACCTTCATGTTACCATATCCATTTGGAGCCGTTAATAATTTATAGGATGTTGAAGTTGTTCCCAAGTCACCCAATGTACCCACCGCTAATTCGAACATAGAATTTTGAGCAGAATTACTTCTAAAGCTATTTGCATAATCTCCTCTTCCAATAACGGAATATTTGTTAGCTGCAACAATTTCATCAACAAGAGTTCTCACTCTAGCGTAATCTCCTTTATAAAGATAATATCTGGACATTAGAGTCTTTACTGATAATGTATTTAGAACTGTTTTGTCTGTCGCATCTAAGGATGGGCTCATTAAGGCCAAAGCCTGATCGAAATCACTCTCAATTTGAGTACGTGTTTGTGCTACAGATGATCTAGCTTGTAATGATGTAGGATCATACTTTGTAGGAACCACAACTCCAAGGGTTCCTCCAGCATACTCCTGACCATAAAGTCTTAATGCATCAAATAAAGCTAAAGCTCTTGCTGCATAAGATTGTCCTTTCAAATAGTTAGCTTTAGCGGTAATAGCTGCGGCATCAGAACTTACTTTCCACGTAAGTGGTGAAGCAGGCTGATTATTGATAACAGTATTTGCTAAAGCAATAACTCTATACATTTGAGTATATGGTCCAGAGGCATATGTATCATTAGATAACATTGAGTAATTACTCACTGTATTATAATAACCACTGGCATTATTTGAAAACATATTATCACTTCTAATTTCCGCAATCATTGGAAAATCACAACCGTAATACGAAGCATTTCTCATAGCATTATATTGTCCTCGAACCGTGGATTCCATCTCTTCAATCGAAACCAAAGGTCTTTGTTCGATAGATTGAAAAAATTCCGTCTCGATAAAATCATTGCTGCAAGATGTCATTAAAGTACCTACAGACAAGCATACAAATGCATATTTTAATATATTATTTTTCATTTTTTTAAGTTATTTAAAATTGCAGATTAAAGCCTAAAGAATAAGTCTTTTGAATTGGTAAATTAAGATTATTTGTTGTATTCAAATTATTTTCAGGATCAAATCTTAAAGTATCATCATATAAATGAGTCCAAATATTATTTCCTTGCACATATACTTCAAAACCATTCATCCCTGTACCTTTTAGCATTTCTGCGCTAAATTTATATCCAATTTTGATATTACTTAATCTCAAATAGTCCGTCTTTGATAAAAATCTTGTTGAAACTCTATTTGACAAAGTTGAATTATTATAAATAGGTTTTGGATTCGCTGCATTAGGATTCTGAGGAGTCCAGAAGTCGAGCTGATCTGTACTACCTGCATAATTGTAACTATATTGTCCGTCTGACTGTGTATAGTTTGCCCAATCATTAATCACTTTACCTCCAAAACCAAAAGTAGCTAAAGCTTCTAGTGAAAAACCTTTATACATTACTCTTGTATTTACTCCTCCATAATATTTTGCAAAATTACTGCCCTGAACGGCTAATTGTGCATCATTATAATTTGATGTTGTTTCTCCATCCACTCCATTTTTATACCAAAGCGCATTTCCATTTGAAGGGTCAACACCAGCCCATTTTCTCATATAATACGTTCCAACAGCTTCACCTTCTCTTAAAATTGTAGAACCTGATATTATATCTTGCCCTCCGTAAAGTGATGTAATTTTATTTTTAAGTGTACTGAAATTACCTCCTAAAGACCAATATAAATTCCCGTTATTTATAATTTCTCCATTAATCGCCAATTCTAAACCTCTATTAACTAAAGACCCAATGTTTCTATCCATAGAGGCTAATCCCTGCGCCAATGAAAGAGGCTGTGCAAAAACTAAATCCTTTGTTTCTTTGTTGTAGTATTCAACTGTAAATGTTAATCTATTTTTAAACAAGCCAGCATCTATCCCTACACTTAAAGGATTAATTGTTTCCCATCTTAAATCAGGATTATATACTCCTCCATATGTTGCTGCAGCCAAATCATTATAATTTGTTGTAAATGAATAAAGCGAATAAGGGCTACTTGAAATTTGATTTCCTACCTTACCATATGATGCTCTTAATTTGAATAAAGAGATTTTATCTAAACTTTTCACAAAGTTTATTCTTGCTAAATCAACCGCCAAACCAAATGAGTAAAAATCGCCCCATTTTTGATCAGGTGTAAAATTAGACAGTGCATCTCTTCTGTAAGCAGCGTCTAACGTTACAAGTCTATCATAGTTGTAATTGATCGTAGCTGCATATCCTGTTCTTGAGCTTTTACCTCTTTCTCCTAAAAATGAAGCAGGTTTAACGAAGTTGCTTAATGATTCTAATGTAGGAGAACCTACTGAAGTTGCACTTGCGCCAACAGCGTGATTTTGTCTTTGATATGCTTCCTGAATTAAACGTAAATCAAAGTTATTTTTGTCACCTACTTTGAAATTATAGCTTAATACGTTCTGTAAATTCCAGTTAAAAAACCTTTCAATAGATTCTGTTTTTCTACCATTTACCTGATATCCGTCACCATGGATTGGATTTAAATAAGTATTATTTTCTACATTTAAAAATTCTCCACCTAGAACGAATCTATAGTTTAAATTCTTTAAAATCTTATAGTCTGCATTTACATTTGCGAATATTCTTGCTGTTTCAGCTCTATAATAATTGTGATCAGCCAAATAAGCATTATTAAACAAATTATTACTCAACCTACCTGCAACACCTAAGTTATAGCTTCCATCTGCATTATATGCAGCATCAGTTGGTCTGGCAAACAATTCTGTCAATATAGGATTTGAAAAAGCCCCTCCGTTATTCAAAGTATTTATTTTACTGTACGCCATCTGAACATCAGAACCTATTTTCAGTCTTTCAGAGGCATCATAATTTACTTTACTTGTGAAAGCCATTCTTTTAAAATCAGACCCCTTAATTTCACTTTCCTGCAAGAAATAACTCGCTGAGTTATAGTATGTAACTTTATCATTACCACCACTAATTGAAGCATTGATTGACTGTTGATAAGCAGATCTGCTTAAAGCTTTTCTCCAGTCCGTATTATTTGTTGTGGTATAAATATTCTGAAGATCTGTACCATACTTTCCGCTAATTGCATTGGTAATAAATTGTTGAGGAGTAAAACCAGCTGCTTCGCCTAAAGCAGCAGGATTATTAGCAAACGTGTATGATAATAAGTATCTGTATTGTTCAGTATTTAAACCTCTTTGTCCTTCTATTGCTCTAGAGTTAGTACCATGTTCAAAATTGATATTGATTTTTGGCTTTCCTTTTTTACCGGATTTAGTTGTAATAATAACAACACCCGCTCCTGCGTCTGCTCCATAAACAGCTGTTGATGCAGCATCTTTCAGAACAGTCATACTTTCAATATCATCGGTATTTAGATTGGCTAAAGCATTTGCGGTAATTGCACTTCTGGTTAAATCTCCGGCAACAACTCTTACTCCATCAACTATATAAATAGGATTAACTCCACCATTGACAGAGGAAATACCTCTTACCCTAACGGTTGCAAATCCTCCAGGCTGTCCTGAGGCATTACCAGTTTGTACCCCAGAAACTCTACCCTGCAACATTTTATCAATTGATGCAACAGGCACATTTTCAATTGCGTCAGCCTTAATAGTACCTACAGCTCCAGTTAGTTCTGTAACGGTTTTCTTTTGCCCAAAACCAACCATTACTACTTCTTCGATCTGTTGTTCCTTTACAGTATCTTTCTTTGTTTTTTGCGCTATAGCTGTTCCTCCAATAAAAAAAAGGACTCCCGCGCTTAATACACGTAATTTCACATTCATATTAACAAGTTTAATATTTAACAAAAGCAAATATGTTAATAAATTTTAACATTAACAAATTTTTAACTTTTTATAATTTATTTAATCTAAAAAATCATTAAAAAAAATAAAAGCTTAGCATAAGTATTTTATTTTTTTGATTTAAAATTGATTTATTATTATGATTATTTGTTTAACAAATAAAAATTTAACATTTTAAAGCATACCACAATCAAATAATTTAGACTAATTATAAATAAAAAATAATCCGACTCAAATTGAGTCGGATTATTGTCTCATATAGATAAAATATTACTATTTTAACTTCTTCTTCACAGCAACTTCCTCATAAACTTCAAGAATGTCGCCTTGTTCGATATCGTTGTATCCTTTCAGGTTCAATCCGCATTCGTAACCTTTTGTTACTTCTTTCACATCATCTTTGAAACGTTTTAAACTTTCAAGTTCACCATCGAATTTCACGATACCGTCTCTTAGCAAACGTACTTTAGACTGTCTGGTAACTTTTCCGGTAAGAACCATACAACCTGCAATGGTTCCCACTTTAGAAATTTTGAATACTTCACGAATCTCAACATTACCGATAACCTGCTCCTGAATTTCAGGAGAAAGCATTCCTTCCATCGCTTCTTTTACCTCATCAATCGCTTTATAGATAACAGAATAAGTTCTGATTTCAATTTCTTCACGGTCTGCAAGATCTTTTGCATTGGCTCCGGCTCTTACGTTGAATCCGATAATAATTGCATCAGATGCTGCCGCTAAGTTGATATCAGATTCTGTGATCTGCCCAACACCTGAGTGAAGGATTTTCACGCTGATCTCTTCTGTTGATAATCTCTGTAACTGATCAGAAAGTGCTTCTACCGAACCGTCAACGTCACCTTTAAGGATAATATTCAACTCTTTGAATTCTCCTAAAGCAATACGTCTACCCAATTCTTCAAGTGTCGTATGCTTTTTAGTTCTGATGGAAAGCTCTCTCTGAAGCTGTTCTCTCTTGTTAGCAATTGCTTTACCTTCACTTTCATCGGCATAAACACGGAATTTGTCTCCAGCTGTTGGCGCTCCGTCCAGACCTAAAATAGTTGCCGGGATTGAAGGACCTGCTTCTGAAAGATTTTTACCTCTTTCGTCAAGCAAAGCTTTTACTTTACCATGGTTTTTACCAGCTACCACATAATCACCAACTCTTAAAGTTCCGGTTTGTACCAACATAGTTGCTACATAACCTCTACCTTTATCCAGAGAAGCTTCAATAACTACTCCGTTTGCAGCACGATCAGGATTTGCCTTTAATTCAAGTAATTCAGCCTGTAATAAAACTTTTTCAAGCAATACATCGACATTGTTACCAAATTTAGCTGAAATTTCCTGCGCCTGAACATTTCCTCCCCATTCTTCTACCAAAATATTCATTCCGGAAAGCTGCTGACGGATGTTATCAGGATTAGCATTCGGTTTATCAACCTTATTAATTGCAATAATCATTGGAACTCCTGCTGCCTGTGCGTGAGAGATCGCCTCTTTTGTCTGAGGCATTACATCATCATCCGCAGCAATTACGATAATTGCAATATCGGTAACCTGTGCACCTCTCGCCCTCATCGCCGTAAAGGCTTCGTGACCCGGTGTATCTAAGAATGTAATTCTTTGTCCGTTTTCCAGTTTCACGTTATAAGCACCAATGTGCTGAGTAATTCCTCCTGATTCACCAGCGATTACATTGGTTTTTCTGATGTAATCCAGTAATGAAGTTTTACCGTGGTCTACGTGACCCATTACCGTTACAATCGGAGCTCTTGGAAGAAGATCTTCTTCATTATCAATTTCATCTTCAGAATCTGAATCTTCAAGATCCGCATCAGAGAATTCTATTTTATAACCAAATTCATCAGCTACCAATAATAAGGTATCTGCTTCCAGCCTTTGGTTCATGGTAACCATTACTCCTAATGAGAAACAGGCAGAAATTACTTCTGTAGGAGACACATTCATTAAACTTGCTAATTCACCAACCGTGATGAATTCGGTTACTTTTAATGTTCTGTCTGCTGCATCAATTTCCTGCTGACGCTCGTCCTGTTCTCTACGGAAGTTTCTCTTATCTTTTCTGTGCTTAGCAGATTTAGATTTACCTCCTTTATTGGTTAATTTTTCAAGGGTTTCCTTGATCTGGTTTTTAACTTGTTCATCCGTTAATTCAACAGGCATTGTTCTTTGACCCGGTCTGTTACCTCCTTGTCCGCCTCTGTTGAATCCACCTCTGTTTCCACCTTGTCCACCCTGACCTTGAGGACGGTTTCCTTGTCCGCCCTGGTTATTTCCAAAACGGTTTCCACCTTGACCTCCCTGTCCTTGTGGACGGTTTCCTTGTCCACCCTGACCTTGAGGACGGTTTCCTTGTGCGCCCTGGTTATTTCCAAAACGGTTTCCACCTTGACCTCCTTGTCCTTGTGGACGGTTTCCTTGTCCCTGATTATTTCCTCCTTGTTGGTTATTGTTTCCACCCTGCTGATTTCCTCCGCCCGGTTTCTCAATTCTCTTTCTTTTCTTTTTAGCTCCCGCTCCAGGTTTAGGAGCAAACTGAGTTAAATCGATTTTTTCTCCAACAATTTTAGGGCCATCAAGTTTTTGATAAACCGTTTCAATTTTTTGTGGTTCCTGAGATTCCTCTTCTGCTTTTGCAGGTTCAGCCGTTTTTTCTTCAACGGGTTTTGCAACCGGTTTTTCAGCAACAACAGGTTGCGGAGTTTCTTTTGCAGGTTCTGCAGGTTTAGCCACAGGTTTTTCTTCTTCTTTTTTCTCTTCCGCTTTTGGTTTATCTTTTTTCACAGGTCTGTTTCTGGATTCGATCTGGGAAAGATCTATTTTATCAAGAACTTTAAATTCCTGCTTTTCAGGAGTTGCCTTTACTTCAGGAGCAGGTGCAACTTCTTCTTTTTTCTCTTCCACCACAGGCTGTGGTTTTGGAGCCGGAACTTCTTCCACTTCAGGTTTTTTAGGTTCTAAATCTATTTTACCTAAAATTTTAGTTTCCGGTTTGTTAGCTTTAGCTCTTATTACTTCAGGGGTTTTCTTTTCTTCAATTTCCAGTTTTTCTTCCGGAACTTTCGTGATCACCACCTCATGGGAAGCTTTACGCTGTTCGCCGTCCTTGGCAAACTCAGCCTCCAGTGCAGAATATGCCGCTTCTTCTAATTGAGCGTTAGGATTGCTTTCAACCTCAATGCCTTTTGACTGTAAAAATTCTACTAATCTGGACATCGAAATATTGAATTCCTTAACCGCTTTATTTAATCTAATTTTTGGCATCTATATTATTTACTATTTTTTTAATTCTTAAAATTAAAGTATTTCTTTTTTACTGTTTATTAAAATTTATTTACAAATCTTAATCTTCGAATTCTTCTCTAAGAATACGCTTCACTTCTTCAATCGTTTCCTCTTCAAGGTCGACCATATTCAGCAAGCTTACAGTTTCTTTATCTAAAACTGATTTTGCAGTAGTAAGACCTACTTTTTTAAACTCATCCAAAATCCACTGCTCGATATCATCATTAAACTCTGTAAGTTCAACATCATCATCTTCGCTGGACTCTCTGTGTACATCAATCTCGTAACCTGTCAACCAAGAAGCAAGTCTGATATTCTGACCCTGTTTTCCGATTACTTTAGAAATCTCTTCAACCGGAGTGTATACTAAAGCGTATTCCTGTTCCTCGTTGATATCAATTTTATTGATGGTAACGTTTCCTAAAGCTCTCTTCACCAAAATCTCAGGGTTTTTAGACCACTGAATAACATCGATGTTCTCATTTCTCAACTCTCTTACCACGCCGTGAATTCTGGATCCCTTCACTCCCACACAAGCTCCTACCGGATCAATTCTGTCGTCGTAAGCATCTACTGCAATCTTCGCCTTTTCTCCAGGAATTCTCACTACTTTTTTAAGAATAATAGTTCCGTCCTGAATTTCAGGGATTTCCAGCTCTAATAGTTTTTCTAAGAATTTAGGTGCAGTTCTGGAAATAATAATCTGCGGTTTTGAACCTTTGAAATCTACTGTTTCAACAATAGCTCTGATATTCTCACCCTTTTTAAAGAAATCGGATGGGATCTGGTTTTCTTTAGGCAAAATGAATTCGTTCCCTTCATCATCCAGCAAAATCACGTGCTTATGACGGATATGGTGGATCTCTCCTACTACAATTTCCCCGATTCTGTCTTTAAACTGCTCGTACAACATCGCATTGTTGTGCTCCTGCAATTTTGTAGCCAAGATCTGCTTCAGGGTAAGAATATTTCTTCTTCCCAACTGTGCAACAGGAATTTCCATCGTAAAATCTTCTCCTACTTCAAAAGTCGGATCGATTTTCTTAGCTTCAGAAATCTCGATTTCCAGATCATCATCTTCAGACATTTCGTCCTCCACGATGGTTTTATTTAAAAATATCTGAAAATCTCCTTTATCAGGGTTTACAATCACATCAAAATGATCATCCGAATCATATCTTTTTCTCAAAAGTGTCTTCAGAGAATCTTCAATAATTGCCATAAGATCAATCTTACTGATCCCTTTTTCGTCTTTAAAATCACCGAAGGATTCAATCAACGCTATATTGTCCATTTATTCTTTTTTCTTTTAAAATTTAATTGTTACTAATGCTTTTTTAATCTCAGAGTACGGAATTTCTTTTTCCTCCTCCACATCCACTTTTCCTTTACCGATGTCTTTCGGCTTGCGGTAACGCAGGATCAGTGTAATTTTTTCTTCATCTACTTTTGCCAGTTCACCTTCCGTTTTCGTAGAGTCATTCAGTAAAACTTCAATTTCTCTTCCGATATTTTTTGCAAACTGTCTTGGAGTTGCCAAAGGCTCGCTCAATCCCGCAGACATTACCTGCAGGCTGAAATCATGTTCTTCGCGATCCATATTAAATTCTATCGCGCGGCTTGCATCAAGGCAGTCCTGTAAAGAAACACCATTGTCACCATCCAAAATCACTGTGATGTCATCCCCCGCAGAAATTTTCAGATCAATAAGAAACAGATCTTTTCTGGTCTCGAGGAATTCATGTAATAATTCTTCAATTCTTTTTCTAAACTCCATATTTTAAAATCTTGATTTACCAGTACGAAAAAAGGCTTTCTTCCGAAGGCCTTCCCATGTTTTTCCGTAAATCCATTGCAAATATACGACTTTTTCTTAGAAAAGCAAAATATCTTATTATCAATATGATAACTTAAATTTTATTTACACGAAATTAAAGACTCAGATCATGGTATTTTTATTACTTTTGTGTTTGAATTTTTTAAAAACATACATTTTGAATATTACTATTGTAGGAACAGGTTATGTAGGACTGGTTACAGGAACCACTCTGGCAGAGCTTGGCAATTCAGTATACTGTGTAGATATTGATGAAAAAAAAGTAGAAGGTATGAAAAACGGCGTAGTTCCCATCTATGAGCCGAATCTTGAAGAAATGTTCCTGAGAAATATACAGGCTGAAAGATTATTTTTCACTACCAATCTAAAAGAAGCTTTGGATAAAAGCGAAGTTATTTATTTAGCCTTACCTACTCCGCCCGGAGAAGACGGATCCGCAGATCTTTCTTATGTACTGAAAGTGGCGAACGATATTGGCGAAATGATGACGGAATATAAAGTTGTTGTCAATAAAAGCACCGTTCCCGTAGGAACAGCCGATAAAGTACGTGAAGTTATCGCTTCAAAAACCCAGATTCCTTTTGATGTGGTTTCCAATCCTGAATTTTTAAGGGAAGGTTTCGCAGTAGAAGATTCCATGAATCCTGCAAGAGTGGTTGTTGGAGCAAGTTCTGAAAAAGCACAGGAAATTATGGCTAAAATTTATCAGCCATTTACTAACACCGGAGTTCCTATTATTTTTATGGACGAAAAATCTTCTGAACTCACAAAATACGCGGCCAATTCATTCTTGGCAGTAAAAATTACGTTCATGAATGAAATTGCCAATTACTGTGAAAAAGTAGGTGCTGATGTAGACAAAGTGAGGCTTGGAATGGGAAGTGACGACAGAATCGGGCATCGGTTTTTATTCCCGGGCATCGGATATGGCGGAAGCTGTTTTCCGAAGGATGTTAAAGCATTGATAAAATCCGGAAAGCAGGAAGATTTTAATTTTCAGATTTTAGAAGCGACAGAAAATGTAAATATTGCCCAAAAAGTCATCCTTGTTTCGGAGATTGAAAAGTATTTCGGAGGAAATATCGAAGGAAAAACGGTCGCAATGTGGGGATTAGCCTTCAAAGCGAATACCGACGATATTCGTGAGGCTTCTTCTTTAGACAACATTGCGTTACTTCTGGAAAAAGGGGCAAAGATTGTTGCTTATGATTCGGTTGCAGAAAATAATGTTCAGAAATTGTTAGGAGATAAAATCCAATACGCAAGAAATATGTACGAAGCTCTGGACAATGCAGATGCTTTGTTTATCGCCACAGAATGGCCGGAATTCAAAAATCCGAATTTCGAAATGATGGCAAAAAGAATGAACAATAGGGTAATTTTCGACGGACGAAATATGTATCCGCTGGAAATTCCTGAGCAGAATGGTTTTTATTATAAAAGTATAGGACGTAAAACAGTTTCTGCAAATGGAGTCTCATAAAATAGCTGTACTTGTTCCCTGCTATAATGAGGCTTTAACCATTGGAAAAGTGGTCCGGGATTTTAAAACATATCTTCCCAATGCAGATATTTATGTATATGATAATAATTCCAAAGATGAAACGATCGCCATCGCAAAAGAAGCCGGAGCTATTGTAAGACAGGAAAAACGTCAGGGAAAAGCAAATGTTGTCTTTAAAATGTTCAGAGAAATAGATGCGGATCTTTACATTATGATAGACGGTGACGATACTTATCCTGTAGAATGCGTTCAGGAAATGGTGGAGCAGTTTATTGAGAATAATTGCGATATGTTAGTAGGCGACAGACTTTCCAATAACAGTTACAGAAAAGAAAACAAAAGAGCTTTTCATAATTTCGGAAACAATCTGGTAAGAAATCTCATCAATGTTTTCTTCGGATCTGAATTGAAGGATATTTTATCCGGTTACAGAATTTTCTCCAAAAAATTTGTAAAAAATTATTCAAGTTCGATAAAAGGTTTTGAGCTGGAAACAGATCTCTCTGTATATTCTTTAAATTACGGACTGACGATTGAAGAATATTCTATTAATTACCGGGACAGACCTGAAGGAAGTGTTTCTAAACTGAATACTTTTACTGATGGTTTTAAAGTTATCAAACTGTTTTTTAATTTGGTAAGACTGTATAAACCGCTTTTATTTTTCGGTTCCGTTTCTATTATTCTCTTTATTATCGGTATCATTTTTATGATTGTTCCCATCAGAGAATATTTTGAATATAAATATGTCTACAAAGTTCCGACGCTGATATTTTCTATCATGTTGACGATCGTCGCTTTGCTTGCATTTACAACAGGGCTTATCCTGGACAACATCAGTATAATTGATAAAAAAAATTTTAAAGTAAGATATAACAACACAAAGTAACACGATGAAAGAAAAATTTATTTTTCTTCTTTTTACCATTATCTTTTTTCTGAATATCCAGTTCAACCTTTTTCATCTGATCCCTCGTGAAAAATTTGAATACAGCAAGCTTGAAGAATCAGAAACACTGGTTATAGGAAAACTTTTAAATTCCCAACACGGATCGGTTTTCGATGACGGTGGATTTACCGGCACCTATTACTCAGATTACATTTCGGGAAGAAAAACCGGCGGAAAGAAAGCCTATGATGCCTATATTAATAATAAAGTTCCAACAAAATACAGTTACGATGCCTACAAGTCACAGATTGGCGGTCAGGCAATTTTATACAGTATTTTTGATAAGGTTTTCGACTTAGATAACAAAATAAATTTGGAAATTTTCAGAATGTTTAATTCTTTATCATTAAGCATTCTTCTCGCCTTATTTTTAGTCTGGGTAAAAAGAAAATTTGGAATTATGACTTCAGTTATATCTTTTTTACTGATTCTTGTTAATTACTGGATTTTTCTTTACGGAAAGAGTACATGGTGGTGCAACTGGGTTTACTTTTTACCTTTTGTGTATGGTCTTTTCTTTTTTGAAAAATATAAATCCGCGAATTTCAGAAAATATATCATCGTTTTCTCAACCTTATTTTTCATAAAATTCTGGTTTACAGGTTTTGAATTTATTACCGTCTTTCTGATAGGTTCTTCGATACCTTATTTATATTATATATTCGAAAATAAACTTTTTTTTTATGTTCAGTTCATCAAAAGGCATTTTATCATAACAATAATTCCACTGTTGCTATCTGTTTTATTTCAATTGTACCAATTTAAACTTTTGGCAGGAAGCTTTAAAGCAGGGATCTTACATTTAGCAGACGCCTACTCAAGAAGATCGAGCGGAGATTACTTTTACGAAGAAAAATTCAGCTACCTGAATCAACTGAAAAAATACCATTTGGACATTATTACAAGGTACGTGGGAAATTCTTTTATTAATGAAGATCTTACTTTCGTAAAAGTTCCTTTTTTGATTCTTATTATTGCAGGAATTATTTCTTCTGTGATATTATTTATAAAAAAGAGAGAAAGAAGATTGGTCGCTGTAACATGGTTTTCCATTGCCGCACCCTTCAGTTGGTTTATATTATTTAAAGAGCACGCACACATCCATAAACATATTGATTTTTTTGTTTGGTACTGTCCGTTTCTTATTTTAATTATACTTTTAATATCTTTGACACTAAACTTTGTTTTTAAAACAGCAAAATGAAAAATATAATCATTACGGGAGGAGCTGGCTTTATCGGCTCGCACGTGGTAAGAGAATTTGTAAAAAATAATCCTGAAACAACGATCATCAACCTTGATGCACTTACGTATGCAGGAAATCTGGAAAACCTGAAGGACATCGAAAACGAACCTAATTACGTTTTCGAAAAAGCCGACATTACAAAACCTGAAGAACTTAGAAAAGTCTTTGAAAAGTACAATCCAGATGCTGTTGTGCATTTAGCGGCTGAAAGTCATGTAGACCGAAGCATTACAGATCCGATGGCATTTATTAATACCAACGTGAACGGAACCGCTAACCTTCTGAATCTTTGCAAAGAATTCTGGACGTTAAATCCGGATCATACGCATGGAAGATTCCCGGATGAGAAGAGAACGAATCTTTTCTACCACGTTTCCACAGACGAAGTGTATGGAAGTTTAGGCGAAACAGGTTTTTTCTTAGAAACCACAGCTTATGATCCGCAGTCTCCGTATTCGGCTTCAAAAGCGGCTTCAGATCATTTGGTAAGAGCTTACGGAAATACGTACGGAATGCCGTTTATCATTTCAAACTGCTCAAATAATTACGGTCCGAATCATTTTCCGGAAAAGCTGATTCCTCTTTGTATTTCAAATATCATTAATGAAAAACCTTTGCCTATTTACGGTGACGGGAAATATACAAGAGACTGGCTTTTTGTAATCGATCACGCCAAAGGAATCCACCAGATTTTCAATGAAGCTAAAACAGGAGAAACATACAATATCGGAGGTTTTAATGAGTGGCAGAATATTGACTTGGTAAGAGAATTAATCAAGCAAATGGATGCTAAATTAGGTAGAGAAGAAGGCTACTCTGAAAAATTAATCACTTTTGTAAAAGACAGACCGGGACACGATAAAAGATATGCTATTGACGCTACAAAACTTAATTCTGATCTCGGATGGAAACCGTCTGTAACTTTCGAAGAAGGTTTGGCAAAAACCATTGACTGGTATCTTGAAAATAAAGAATGGCTGGAAAATGTAACGAGCGGAGATTACCAGAAATACTATGAAAAACAGTATCATTAAAAATTAAACACAGATTAACCGATGAAAGGTATCATTTTAGCCGGAGGTTCCGGAACCAGACTCTACCCTCTTACCATCGCTGTCAGCAAGCAGTTAATGCCTGTTTACGACAAACCGATGATTTATTATCCTCTTTCTACATTGCTATTAGCAGGAATTAAAGATATTTTAATTATAACAACGCCACACGATCAGGAAGGCTTTGTAAAATTATTAGGAGACGGATCTCAGATTGGATGCAATATAGAATATGTGGTTCAGCCAAGTCCGGATGGTCTTGCACAGGCTTTTATTCTGGGAGATCAGTTCATTGGAAATGATGCGGCCGCCTTGGTTTTGGGTGATAATATTTTTTACGGCTCAGAAATGGGAACTTTGCTTAAAAACAAAACCAATCCGGATGGAGGTGTTGTTTTCGCGTATCACGTTTCAGATCCTGAAAGATATGGCGTTGTAGAATTTGACGATAATCTTAAAGCCGTTTCAATAGAAGAAAAACCTTTACAGCCGAAATCAAATTATGCTGTTCCCGGGTTATATTTTTACGATAACGAAGTGGTTGAAATTGCCAAAAATATCAAGCCTTCCGCGAGAGGAGAACTGGAAATCACGGACGTGAACAATGTATATCTTCAAAAAGGAAAACTGGAAGTTGGTGTTCTCGACAGAGGTACAGCATGGCTGGATACAGGAACTTTTGATTCTTTAAACGATGCTTCTGAATTTGTAAGAGTAATCGAAAAGAGACAGGGCTTCAAAATCGGCTGTATTGAAGAGATTGCTTTTAGAAACAAATTCATCAACGAAGAAAAATTACTCGAAACCGCAACCAAATACGGAAAAAGTGGTTATGGAGAATACCTGAAAAAAATAGTCAGTAAATAATCTGCTAAATTAATACATTTTAAAACTATTGGCTTTATAGCTGATAGTTTTTTGTTCATAACGACAAATATTAATATATTAGTTGATATTTTCTTAATTTAAATGAATAATAATTCATAATAAATAAAAAAGAGAATCAATTAAATAGTATAAATTTGCATTAAAATTTTACACAGATGAATGACCCACAGCAAAAGTGGACAGAAACTATTGAAACCCAGCATTCTTTACTCGACTTAAAGCTTAAAGAAGTATGGCGGTACAAAGATCTTGTCTATATGTTTGTAAAAAGAGACTTTGTTTCCAGTTTCAAGCAAACCATTTTAGGACCGATCTGGTTTTTCATTAATCCTATCTTAACGACAATTGTTTATTTGGTTATTTTTGGAAAAATAGCCAACCTCCCAACTGATGGAGCGCCACAGCTGCTTTTCTATCTCGCAGGAGTTACCCTTTGGAACTATTTTTCATCCTGCCTTTTAGGTACATCCTCAACTTTTGTGGGCAATGCCAGTATTTTCGGAAAAGTATATTTTCCAAGATTGGTTACTCCATTATCTATTGTGATCTCAAATCTTATGCGTTTCGGCGTACAGTTTTTACTTTTTATCATTGCCTGGTGTTATTATTTATCGAAAGGTGAAATACATCCAAACATTTGGGTATTGGCAACTCCTCTTTTAATTATTTTAATGGCATTATTTGCTTTGGGAGTGGGAATGATCTTTTCAGCGCTCACTACGAAATATAAAGACCTTACAATGCTTCTGGGATTTGGAGTAAGCTTATATATGTATGCTACGCCGGTTATATATCCCACCTCAGCTTTACCTGGTGGTTTTAAAAAACTTTCCTTTTATAATCCTTTAACCGGAATCTTTGAGTGTTTTAAATATGCCTGGCTTGGCGTTGGAGATTTTTCGCCATTAATGCTGGGAATCAGCTCAGCAATCATCGTTATACTCTTGGCTGTTGGTATTGTAATTTTCAATAAGATTGAAAAGACCTTTATGGATACCGTTTAAAAATCTTTTTAACATTTTTAATCATAAGAAAATATGCTCGCTCTAAAAGCAGAAAATATATCAAAACAATACCGTCTCGGACAAGTCGGAACAGGAACTCTATCTCATGACCTTAACCGTTTTTGGCATAAAGTAAGAGGGAAGGAAGATCCTTATTTAAAAATTGGTGAGGCAAATGACAGAACCGCAAAAGGAAAATCTGATTATGTATGGTCTCTACGTGATATTAATTTTGAAATTGAACAGGGTGATGCCGTAGGAATCATCGGAAGAAATGGAGCCGGAAAGTCCACTCTTCTTAAACTTTTAAGTAAAGTCACAAAACCCACAACCGGAAAAATTTACACCAATGGCAGAATTGCCTCTCTTCTGGAGGTAGGCACAGGTTTTCATCCGGAAATGACTGGTCGGGAAAACGTTTACCTTAACGGAGCGATTCTTGGGATGACAAGAAAAGAAATCACACGAAAATTTGATGAGATAGTTGATTTTTCGGGAGTTGAAAGATATATAGATACTCCCGTCAAAAGATATTCTTCAGGAATGTATGTGCGATTGGCATTTGCCGTTGCTGCTCACCTTGAATCTGAAGTCTTAATTGTAGATGAAGTTCTTGCAGTAGGCGATGTTGAATTTCAGAAAAAATGCCTTGGAAAAATGGGCGATGTTACGAAAGGTGAAGGAAGAACCGTTCTTTTTGTAAGTCACAACATGGCAGCTATTAATGAATTATGCAACAGCGCAATCTTATTAGATAAAGGTACTGTTTTGATGCAGGGAGATAAAGACAAATGTATTATTGAATACCAAAAAAGAAGTGGACATCTTTCTTATTATAATGCATCAGAACATGATTTTAAAATAGAGAATGACAAAATTAAAGTATTATCTTACACCGTTGAGCCGATACATGGCAATGTATTAAATATTAATTCTGGAGCTAAATTTGAAATTATTTTTTCGAGTAAAGTTCAAAACTCCACATTGGATCTTTCTTTTTATTTAAGAAATTCTCATGAAGTAACAATTCTGAGTAATGGATTTATTATAAGTGAAAATGGCGAAACAGGTGATTATTCGCTTGTATTTGAAATTCAGCCTAACATTCTTAATGAAGATTCTTATTATTTTGAAATGTTCTGGGGAATCAATCGTTCTGAGATTGCACTGAAAACAGAATCGTTTGGTTTTGAGATTAATGGAATTCGAAATCAATTCGGCGATATAAGAAAATCGCCGGGTGTTATTTTCCCCAATATAATTTCAAATGTAAAAAAAATTTAGTTTAACGGTCTTAATTAAATATTTATGCTTTTAAATATCATTTTTTCATACAATCGTGCAATGCAGGTAGACTATCTTCTATTCACCATTCTAAACAGGCTGAAGATACCTGATTACAGCACCGTTATTCTATATCATACAACAGGCGATCATCATTTAGGTTATAAAAAATTAATAGAAAAATATAAGACATATCCTAATATTAGCTTTGTTGAAAGAAAGGAAGTTTGGTTTGATATTTCTTTTTTAAAAACTTTTAACAGTAAAAAGAATTTTAATTTTTTTCTGGAAAAAAATCTAAAAAACAAAAAGGGAGATAACTTTAAAGGTCTTCTACAAAACTTATTAAAAAAAACCAAACATGATTTTGTCATGTTTAATACTGATGACGGAGTATTTTATGATGATGTTATTTTAGATAATGATGTTATTTCCGTATTTAGAGAAAACCCTAATACAACTTCTTACAGAATGTATGTTGGTGATAACATAGATGGGTTTCCAAATTATATTGAAAAAAAAAGTAGCTATTACCAATGGGATTATTATACAGATAAGAACATTACGCACTGGTCTTATCCTTTTTCTGTAGACGGAACTGTTTATAATACCAAATATTTATTATCCGTTTTAGAAAAAGTACCATACCATAATCCTATAACGCTTGAAGAAAATATGTTTAGATACGCTTTAGAGCATAAACTTTTCAGAAACGGTATCAGTCCTTTAAGTACAAAATTAGTTGGAACAACATTAAACAGAGTTTCAACAGATAATTCTAATCCAACTATAAATATTAGTGTCGATTATTTAAATCAGAAATTTACTGAGGGATATACTCTTCGTCTTAATTTTCCTGAAAAGATAACGGTAGTAAATATTGTGCCTTTTGAGGTTATTATAGAAAAAGGAGATGAGAAAATCATTATTTACTCTATTGACGATGAAGGAAAAAAAGTCCAAAGTTCCTATGGAATTGAAGGAACAAAAAAAGATTAACAAAACAATAAAATTATGCCTCCACATATCATAGAATTTTCTAAAATAGGTTCTCAGGATTTAGGATATATTACAGTAGCTGAAGAGCAAAAAAATGTTCCTTTTGAAATAAAAAGAGTCTACTGGACGTACTACACGCCACAGGACGTTATTCGTGGAGGACATGCACATAAAGAGCTTCAGCAGATCATCTTTGCGGTTTCCGGAACTATAGAGTTTAATACATTAGATATGGAAGGAAATAAAGAAACTTTTATATTGGATACACCTTCTAAGGGATTATATATTCCAAAACTGATCTGGAGAGATATAAAATTTAGTCATAGTGCCGTTTTGCTATGTCTTGCTTCAGAATTGTATGATGAGAAAGACTATTTTAGGGATTTTGAAGAATTTAAAAATTATAACAGGTGATACATTCTTTAGCTGACGTACAAACTCAAAATATAGGTGAAGGTACTACAATATGGCAATTTTGTGTAGTGCTGAAAAATGCCGTTATTGGCAAAGACTGTAACATAAACTGTCAGGTACTCATAGAAAATGAAGTTATAATTGGGGACCATGTTACCATAAAACCCGGTGTACAGATCTGGGATGGGGTTACCCTTGAAGACCATGTTTTTATTGGTCCCAATGTAACTTTTACGAATGATCTCTTTCCAAAATCTAAAAATAAAGAATTTAAACTTATAAAAACTCTGGTAAAAAAGGGTGCTTCCATTGGAGCAAATGCAACCCTATTAGCAGGAATAACGATCGGGGAAAATTCTCTTGTAGGAGCCGGAAGTGTGGTAACAAAAAACATTCCCGATAATGAAATATGGGTGGGAAATCCCGCAAAATTTTTAAAGAAAAATAACAATGATTAAATTTCTGGACTTACAAAAAATAAATCTTTCTCATCAACAGGAAATTGAGGAAGCTTTATTAGAAACTTTCCGTTCCGGATGGTATTTGCTAGGAGAGAAAGTAAAAACCTTTGAAGAACAGCTTTCTGCCTATTGCAATGTTCCTCATGCAATAGGAGTTGCCAATGGTCTGGACGCTTTAAGACTGATTTTTCGTGCATATATAGAATTAGGAGTGATGAAGGAAGGAGATGAAGTTTTGGTTCCAGCGAATACATACATTGCATCACTTCTTGCGATCACAGACAACAAACTGGTTCCGGTTTTGGTAGAACCTGATATTGAAACATATAATATTGATATTCATAAAATAGAAGAAAAAATCTCTTCTAAAACCAAAGCTATCCTTTTGGTTCATTTATACGGAAGCATAGTTTTCTCCGAAGATGTAAAAACTCTTGCCGAGAAATACAATCTGAAAATTGTAGAAGATAATGCACAGGCTATCGGAGCTGTCTGGAAGGAAAAAAAATCAGGAACTTTAGGCGATGCAGCAGGATTCAGCTTTTATCCCGGAAAAAACCTAGGTGCTTTAGGCGATGGAGGAGCGGTTTCTTGTCAGGATGAAACCCTTGCAAAATGCATCAGAGCTTTAGCCAACTATGGTTCTCAAAAAAAATATGTTAATCAGTATCAAGGCTATAATTCAAGATTAGACGAAATTCAGGCGGCTGTGCTTTCTGTAAAACTTAAATATTTAGATGCGGAAAACAACAGAAGAAAAGAGATTGCCAATCGCTATCTTGCCGAAATAGCAAATCCGGCAATTATACTGCCTCATCATAAAATTGAAAAAAACAGTCATGTTTATCATCTTTTTGTAATCAGAACCGAAAAGAGAGATGAACTTCAGGAATATCTTAATGAAAATGAAATACAGACTTTAATTCATTATCCAATCCCACCTCATCATCAGGAAGCTTATTCCGGGATGAAACATCTGCAGTTGCCAATAACAGAGAAAATTCATCGTGAAGTATTAAGCTTACCTATCTCTCCTGTAATGACGGATAACGAAGTCTTCAGATTGGTAGATATAATAAATGCGTTCTAATGGAAAATCCTTTAGTAACAATTATTGTTGTTTCCTATAATCATTCAAAATATATTGAGGAAAATCTTGATAGCATAAAAAATCAGACCTATAAAAATATACAGCTTATTGTAGCTGATGATGCTTCAAAAGACAATTCCGTAAAAGTTTTTGAGAACTGGCTTAGTGAAAATAATTATCCTGCTGAAAAAAATTTTCATCAAAAAAATACAGGTCTGGCAACAATGCTGAATGAATGTATGGAATCCGTAAAAGGGAAATTTGTAAAAGTGATTGCTGCAGACGATTATCTTCACCCTGAAGCCATTGAAAAATCTGTTAAAGAGCTTGAACGACTGGGAGATGAGTACGGAATGGCATTCACAGACACTTATTTTGTAAATGAAAAATCTGAAATTACTGAAGATCTTGCCGATTACAATACATTAGGAAATATTGATAAAGATTTATTTCGAAAAGAATTAATTAAAAATAACCGAATTGCTGCTCTTACTGTTTTAATGCGAAAAGATGTCTTAGTTGAAACAGGCAAATATAAATCGGATTTATTAATTGAAGATTATTTCAGATGGCTAAAAATTAACGCTTTATATTATATTGCATATATTCCAGAAAAATTAGCTTATTATAGAACTCATACAACCAACATTTCATCATTAGCAAAAGAAAGAATTGAAAAGGAAACCCTTTTGCTTCAAATGCTTTTTGATGAAGATGGAGCCGTAAAACAAAAGATTAACAGCAAAACACAAAAACTGTATCTTAATGGAGAAAAATTTTCTCAGGAATATCTTCAGGCATATAACAATTATCCCTATCACCTTAAAAGGCTTAATTTTGCTTTAAAAAATAAAATTCCGAGACCTCTTTATAAGCTTTTGAATAAAATTATCTAAAATGATTCCTATAATTTCCATCATTGTTCCGTGTTACAATCAGGCAGAATATCTTGATGAATGTCTGCAATCGGTTCTGGATCAGACTTTTCAGGATTGGGAATGTATTATCGTTAACGATGGTTCACCGGATCATACAGAAGCAGTATCTAAAAAATGGATAGAAAAAGATAATCGCTTTACTTATCTATATAAGGAAAACGGAGGTCTTTCTTCAGCGAGAAATGCAGGAATTGAAATAGCAAAAGGAAAATGGATTCTTCCGTTAGATTCCGATGATAAAATCGGAAATCAGTATTTGGAACTGGCTTCACAAAAATTTAATGACGCATATACCGTAATCTATTGTAAAGCTGAGTTTTTTGATAAAGTAAATCATCCATGGAAATTACCAAGCTACCAATATCAACATTTACTGGTAGAAAACTTAATATTCTGTTCCGCATTTTTTAAAAAAGAAGATTGGAAAATCGTAAATGGGTATGACATTCATTTGATCTACGGAAAAGAAGATTGGGACTTTTGGCTGTCTATATTGGATGGGAGCAAAAAAGTGTTATGTTTGGATTACTTAGGCTTTTTTTATAGAAGAAAAGAAGAATCTATGGATATTGCAATTAATCAGGATAAAAATAAAATAGACTTCTCTCTAAACTACATTTATAAAAAGCATCTTAAAAAATACCTGCCAAAAAATAAAAATGCTATTGAAAACTTTGAGCAACAGGTAAATTTAAAAAATAACTTAGATTTTTATAACGAAAAAGTAAATAAAAATTTCATCAACAGAATATTATTTAAACTAATTATAAAGTTCTCTTAGAATGCTCTCCATCATCATTTCATCCTATCAGAAACACTACTTTGATCAGCTCACTGAAAACATACGTGAAACGATCGGAGAAGGTTTCCTATATGAAATTATCCAGATATGGAACCCGAATTTGATGAGCATTATGGAGGCTTACAACTCTGGAGAAGAAAAATCTAGATTTGAAAATCTTCTTTTTATTCATGAAGATGTTGTATTTCATACTCATAACTGGGGAGAAAGATTAATAAAACATTTAAACAAACCTGGTGTTGGAATTATAGGTATATCAGGATCATCATATGTTCCTACCGCGCCTTCAAGCTGGACTGTATCAGAAGAATATCAGGAAACCAATATACTTGAAAGCACGAAAGAAAATCCCATTCCCAGACATACTCAGACGACAAAAAAAAACATGAATGAAGTTTTTGGTGTAGACGGAGTATTTTTAGCTGTAAAAAGAAGTGTTTTTAGAAACTATAAATTCAACGAAGATTTAGGAGGATTTCACGGTTACGATTTAGATATAAGTCTACGCATCTCTAAAAAGCTACAAAACTATGTCGTTAATGATATCTTAATTGAGCATTTTTCAATGGGAAACTTAAATAAAGAATGGTTTGATACAAATATAAAAATAAGACAAACGTTAGGATCTAAATTTCATAAAAAAAAGTCGAAGACCGAATTAAATGCTTTTCTAGGTTTTTTAACCCGTTATTTTATGTATTATCCAATAACAAAAAAAACAATATTACAAACTCTTAAATTTTATCCTTTTAAATATTTAACTATTGCTGGTCATTATGTAATTTTAAAAAAATATTTCAATTACATACTATATTCTTCAGATATCAATAAAAATCATAAAAACCACTATAATGAATAAATTTTTAAACTCCCACAATCAAGACTTGTTAAAATTTGCAGAAGAAAATTCTGAAAAATATAAAAACGGGATTCCTTTTCCAAGTATTTCATTTGAAAACTTTTTTAATCCTGAGCTATTAGAAGAGGTTTTGAGCGAATTTCCGGACTTATCAAAACAAGATGCAATCAGCTTTAATGATCCTTTACAGAAAAAATTTGCAGGTAAAGGTGAAAAATCTTTTGGCCCAAAAACAAGAGAATTAATGTATTTTCTAAATTCGGAACCTTTTTTAAATTTTGTAAATAAGGTTACTGGAATAAATGAAATTTTATACGGTGATCCCTATTTTTCCGGAGGGGGACTTCATGAAATAAAAAGAGGAGGACTTTTAAAAGTTCATGCCGATTTTAATAAAAATCCTACTACCGGATTAGACAGAAGAGTTAATGTTTTAGTATATCTTAATAAAGAATGGAAGGATGAATACGGAGGTCATTTTGAATTATGGAATCAAGATATGACAAAATGTGAAACAAAAATTGCTCCTAAATTCAATACATTGGCAATGTTTTCAACAACATCAAATTCTTATCATGGGCACCCGGATCCTATGAACTGTCCTGAAGAAAGAAGCCGTAAATCATTGGCATTATATTATTATTCCAACGGCAGACCTGAATCTGAAGCAATTGCTTTCAAAGAAAATCACAATACTCTTTTTGTACAGAGAAAAGACTCCCACAAAGACACAAATGCGTGGAATGAGAATGAGCAGAGAAAAAAACAGCATCTTTCCCCAAAAACATCTTTAGCAAAAAGGGTGTTTAATAAAATTTTCAGAGGCTAGCAAATAAAAGCATAATGATCATAGGAAACGGACTCATTGCCAAATCACTAAAAAATATCGATACCGAAGAGCATCTTTACTTTGCTTCCGGAGTTTCAAATTCCCTCGAAACAAGAAGCTCGGAGTTTGAAAGAGAATTTTCTCTTCTAAAAAACAGCATTATACAACATAAGGAAAATAAGCTTTTTTATTTTTCTACTTTAAGCGTGAATGATCTTTCCAAACAGCAAAGTCCATATGTTCTTCATAAGCTGGAGATTGAAAATTTTATAAAACAGCGCTGTAAAAACTATATCATCCTGAGAATCGGTAATATTGTTGGCAATGGCGGAAATCCCAATACTCTTTTCAATTTCCTTAAAAGTCAGATTATACAGGGGAATCACTTCATGCTACACCAAAAAGCCAGAAGATTATTGCTGGATATTGATGATATTACGAAATTTTTAGAATCAAACTGTACAAATGTTAATAACCAAACCATTAACTTTGCCTATCCGTATTATTATGATTTAAAGGAAATTGTAGAAGCCATCCGGAATAAGCTTCAAAAAGAAGCGAATTATCAGGAATCGGATGAAGGAGACTTTTATAAAGTTGATTTTGATGAATCGGTCAACGATTTCTTTAAAGGAACAGATGCTGAAAATTATTTAAAAAATTTAGCTGACAAATATATTTAGAAGAGAACACAAATGCCTAAAATTTATTTTATTATTGTAACCTACAATGCCATGAAATGGGCAGAAAAATGCTTTACCAGCTTAAGGCAGTCTTCTGTTCCTGTTCACTGTATTGTGGTAGACAATGGTTCTACAGACGGCACACAAAAATTTATTACGTCCAATTTTCCCGAAGTTGAATTGATTCAGTCCGAAAAAAATTTAGGATTCGGTAAAGCAAATAATATCGGAATCGAACAAGCCTATCAAAAGGGAGCCGATTTTTTTTATCTGATGAATCAGGATGCATGGATTTTTAGTGACAGTCTGGAAAAGCTCCTTCATGTTTACAATCTTCATCCTGACAAAAAAGAAATAGGCATACTGAGCCCGATGCATATCGACGGAACCGGAAAGAAACTGGATATTTTTCTTGATAAATACATTGCCCATAATTTTGAAACAAGACTGATCTCTGATCTCTATTTCCAGACTTTACAGCCCTTTTACGAAATAAGCTTCATCAATGCTGCTCATTGGTTTTTACCCAAAGAAACCATTGACGTGGTAGGAGGATTCAACCCTTATTTTTTTCATTACGGCGAAGATTTAGAATATGTAAACCGCATTTTATTCCACAAAAAGAAAACGTTACTTGTTCCTGAGAGCAAAGTGGTACATGACGGAAAACAGTCTCTGTCTAAGGTTGATTATACAAAATACGAAGACCTCAGAATAGAAACCAATATCATGAATCCCTCTATTCCGGATTCTCTGAAGGCAGAGAAAAAAGCACTCAAACAAAGTATGCTAAAAAATATGTTTCTCGGGAAGAAAAATCATTATCAGAAATTAGCTACAAAATATAAAAAGATCGTTTTTGAAGAGAAAAAATTAACAGAACTCAGAAATACGGTAGCCAAGAAAGCCCCCTCATTTCTGAATCTGTAAATCCATATTCAATATTTAAAAATACTTAAAATGATAAATAAAATTGCAAACAAAATAAAACTACTTTCCCATTCAGGTTCCACCTATCACTGTCCCTATTGCGGTTACGACTCTAAAGATCTGGAAGTGGTAGGACATGACCTTAAAGTCCTGAGAGATAAACAGGTAATTGGCGGCGGAAGACGCGCTGCAGGTTGCTACAAATGCCATTCAAGAGACCGAGAGAGACTTTTATATGCATTTTTAATTGAAGAACTGAAAGTTACAGACAACAAAAATTTCAGCATTCTCCACATCGCTCCGGAACCGAAGCTTTCCAATATATTTTTAAAATCAAATGTAAAAGAATACATCTGCGGAGATTTATTTACCAAAGGTTATGATTATCCAAGTCATGTAAAAAACATGAATGTGATGGATATTCCTTATGAAGATGATCATTTTGATCTTGCCATCTGCAACCACGTTTTGGAACATATTCCGGAAGATACAAAAGCAATGAAGGAACTTCACAGAGTCTTAAAACCGGGAGGTCATGCTCTTTTGCAGGTTCCTATTTCAAAAAACAACCAACAAACTCATGAAGACTTTACCATTACCAACCGAAATAAAAGAGAAGAATTATTCGGGCAGTTCGACCATGTGAGAATTTATGGGCAGGATTATGTTACAAGGCTGGAAAGTGTTGGTTTTAAAGTAAAAAGAATAAATATTTCGGAAAAATATAAGAAATTTGGTCTTAATCCTGATGAAGACATTTTCTACTGCGAAAAATAAGTAAGATCAATTAAAATTAAAAGGTATGTGCGGAATAGCGGGAATCATTACCAACAACGCCAGAAATTATCAGGAAGAACTGAAAAAAATGACCGATGCCATTGCGCATCGCGGTCCGGATTCTTCTCATTTTGAATTTTACGAAAATGCAGCTTTAGGACATCGCAGACTTTCTATTATTGATCTTTCTGAAAACGGAAAACAACCCATGTTTTCCTCTACAAAAAACGAATGCATCGTACTTAACGGAGAAATCTACGGTTATCAGGATATTAAGACACATTATCCAGAATATCCTTATCGAGGAAGTTCAGATACGGAGGTAATTTTTGCCATGTATCAGAGGAAAAAAGAAAACCTCATCCACGATCTTCCGGGAATGTTTGCTTTTGCCATTTGGGACAACGAAAAGCAGGAACTGTTCTGCGCCAGAGACCGTTTTGGGGAAAAACCTTTCTATTATGCTATCGGGAACAATAATGAATTTATTTTTGCCTCAGAAATCAAAGCAATCCTCGCTTCAGGGCTTATCCGTCCAAAAGTAAGCAATCTGGCGCTTTCTCATTACCTTCAGCATGGTTATGTAAGTACATACCAAAGTATTTACGAAAACATTCATGCGCTTCCTCCTGCTCATCAGTTGATCTGGAAAGACGGCAAAATATCCGTTTCAAGATATTACAGTCTTCCCAAAAAAGACAGAATCATCAGTTTATTGGATGCTAAAGATGAATTTACTTATCTTTTAAAAAATGCTGTTAAAAAACAGTTGGTAGCCGATGTTGAAGTAGGTAGTTTTCTGAGTGGCGGTTTAGATTCTTCTTCTATTGTAGGACTTGTTGCCGAATTTTTACCGAAACAGACAACCATCAGCTTTGGTTATGATCATGAAGACAGCGAACTGAAATATGCCAAAGAAATAGCCGATAAATACAATACCAATCATATTGAAGTTCACGAAAAAAAGGAAGATCTCGTAACGGCTCTTTTAAAAACTTCTCCTTTTTTCGATGAACCTTTTGCGGATTATTCTTCCATTCCACATTTTGAAATTTGCAGAAATGCGCGTAAAAATCTTACCGTTGTCCTTTCTGGAGATGTAGGAGATGAATTATTCGGCGGCTATAACTTCTATACCATTGAAAATAAACTGAGAAATCATTTCAGTTACAAAAATATTATTGCCCAGTTTGGATTAAAACTGTATCAGAAATTAAAGCCAATTTCTTTTATCAGTCAACAGAATATTGAAAACAAAAATATTCTCGACTTCCACCAAAACTATGTAAGAAGGGCTTTCTCAAAGCAAGAAAGACAGGCTTTAGGACTGCATTCAGATTATGAGCAGCCTTACAGCTTTATTCCGGATCCGGATTCATTAAATGATATCATGCGATTGGATATCGAGGATTTTGTGCCTTCGAATATGATGGTAAAATCCGACAGAATGGCAATGGCAAATTCTTTAGAAGTAAGAACACCGTTTCTTGATCTGGATTTCGCAGAATTCTGCATTCAGCTTCCGGAAAATCTTAAACTTAGTAACGATAACGATAAAATTATCCTTCGCGAAGCGATGGGTTCTTACTGGACGGAAACCATTAGAAAAAGACATAAACAGGGATTCGGGATGAATGTTAAAAACTGGTTTACAGAAGACAGCCTTCTTCGCTTTTCCGATGAACTGTTAAAAAATCCCAATCAGAAAATTTTTAATTACATCGATTTTAAGGCGACTCAGAATTTACTGACCAAAGATTATAAACACTGGTGTCTTCTGCAACTGGCTCTTTGGGCTCATAACAACGAAAAATATTTGTAATCATGAGTCTGAAAAAAAGAATTACTTCCCGTTTCTATTATTATCAGTGGCTTTTTAATACCCGAAAGCTTCGTGCAGACTTTCCGTCTTTCCGTATTCTGAATATAAAAGATACTATTGATGATATTATTAAAAACAAACTTTCCGTAAGCAGGTTTGGAGATGGAGAATTCAGATTGATGCTTCCGCAGTACGAACTGGAATTTCAGGAAAACAGCGAAAGAATCCGGAAAAAAATGTGCGAAGTGATTGCTTCAGATCTCAAAAATCACTTGGTATGTCTTCCTGAACCGCTTGCGTCAGTACATTCTTTTGATATTATTACAAAATATTGGTGGAAAAAATTCATTAACAATTACGGTTCCAGAGTTTCTCCTTTTTTAGATAAAAACAAAACCTACGGAAATTCATTCATTACAAGATTTTATCTCGGTTATGAAGATAAATCTGAAAAAAGGAATTTAGACATCATTAAATCTCTCAAAAAGATATGGGATAAAAAAGACATCCTGATTATTGAGGGAAAATATTCCCGATTGGGAGTAGGAAATGATCTGTTTGACAATGCAGCTTCTCTTAAAAGGATTATCTGTCCCGAAAAGAATGCATTCAGATGTTATGATAAAATTTTTGAAGCAGCAGCACAACTGGGAAAAGACAGACTTATCTTGGCAGCTTTAGGTCCTACAGCAACCATTTTGGCTTACGATCTGGCTAAAGACAATTATTGGGCAATCGATATCGGACATATTGATATTGAATACATCTGGTTTTTGAGAAAAGCTACGGAAAAAATTGCGATCGAAGGACGTCATGTTAATGAAGCGGAAAGCCAGGAATCCTTCGATATTCCGGAGGAATTTGCTCGATCTTATCAAGAAAGTATCATTTTAGAAATAAAAGAATGAACCTGAATATTTCTGTGATCATCCCCGTTTATAACGCTTCCGGGTTTTTGAGAAAATCCGTAGAATCTGCTCTGCAATTTGATGAGGTAAAAGAAATTATTTTGGCAGAGGATTGTTCTACTGACAATTCTTTAGAAATTTGTAAAAAGCTAACCTCAGAAAATTCCAGAATTAAATTATTCCGACATCACGATGAAGGAAATCATGGAGCCGGAGCGACAAGAAATTTAGGAATTGAAAAATCAACCGGCGATTTTATTGCTTTTTTGGATGCAGATGATTATTATCTTCCCCACCGTTTTGATGCGGAAAAAGAAATTTTCAAAGATTCTAAAATCGATGGTGTTTTTGGAGCAATTGGCGTGGAATACATAACGGAAAAAGGCAAACAGGAATTTCAGCAGAAATTTAAAGAATCTAATCTTACCACCGTAAATTATCCTGCGGAAGGAAGAGATGTTTTCAGAGGTTTGTTGGGCTTAACTTCAAAAACATTTGGCTCTTTTTTTCATCTGAATGCTTTAACAGTAAGAAAATCTGCTTTAGACAAAGTTCATCTTCGTTTTAATGTAAATCTCCGAGTACATCAGGATTCTGATTTCAACCTTAAACTGGCATATCTATGTTATTTAAAATCCGGAATTATCGATCAGGCTGTTGCTATAAGAGGAATACATGATGATAACAGAATTACCAAGATAAAACCTTATTCTTCAAAATTTTACAAAAACAGCTTACTCTACAATGAGTCTGTTTATTTATGGAGTAAAGCGAATTCTTTAGAAAAAGAATATACAAAAAAAATAGCTTTGGACTATTTCAGTTTTAAAATAGCGAATCAGAAGGGATTAAAAAAATGGCTTTCATTTTTGGTTACAGCACTGCAATATCCTGAATTTCTGAAAACAAGATATCGGTTTCACGCTTTAAACAATCCTCATGATGAATAAAAGAATTAACCAGATCAAAAGACTTGTGAGCGATTCTCTGGCTTATGTGAAATTAAAGTTTTACAATCCGCCAAAGAACGATAAAACATTGCTAATCAATTTTGAAAATCCGAATCTTTATCATCGCTTTTTTTATTTACTAGTTAAATTCTACCAGCTTTCAGGATATCATATTGTGTATCCCATGAATTTTGCAAGATTCAGAAATTTAAGAAATAAAGACCGCTATTTGGGACTTATTGTCCGGGAAAAAAACTTTTTAAGCATTCACAAAAAAGATCTTCCTGAAAATTGTATTGAAATAAATGATAAAATGTTCAGTCCTGATTATTTTTCCACTTATTTCGAACATAATAATACTGATGAAAATGCTTTTCATGTTCCTATGAGCTTTCATCCTTTTATGTACAATCAAGAGATCTGGAATCATAAAATTGATACAGAAAGAAAGAGATTTAACTCCATTTTCTGCTATGGAAATTTTGATGCTAAAGCTTATTTGGATATCAAAAGAACTGCTTTTACAGTGGAAACACGAGTTGCGCTTTTAGATTTTTTTCAGAAAAAAGAGAACTTTGTTTCTATTCATGGTAAAAATGATATCGTCTCTTCAAATGAGAATTTAGATGAAAAATATGTTTTCGCGATCAAGGAAAATTATCCCATAAAAATGGAGGATATCCGGGAACTACTCTCCTATTTCAACTTTTATTTATGTTGTCCCGGAGTCGTAATGCCGCTTTGTCATAACGTGATTGAAGCAATGTCAGTTGGCACCATTCCTCTTATACAAAAAGAATATGCTGAGGTAATGTATCCTAATCTTCAGCATAAAATGAATGCCATTATATTCGAAAACCTTAATCATTTAGAACAGATTCTTGAGCAGGAAATTTTCACTTTACAGGAACACGAAATTGCTGCAATGAGAAAAAATGTTTTAGATTATTATAGCGACTATCTCACTCCGCAAGCTCTGGTAAAACGCCTTAATAAAAGCATCGAAAAGAAAAAACTTATATATTTACAGGCGGAACACAGAAGCATAAAATTTATCCGATAAAATTATAAACATGAATACAGTAAAAAAATTTAGTAATGTCCTATTTAAAGAAGGAGTTTTCAATTTTGTTAAAAGAAAACTCAATATCTCTTACCTCGACAGCGTTACCACATATACCATAAAATATAGAGAAAAAGAAACCAAAATAATTCTAAACAGACAATTCGGATTTGTTGACATGATGATCTTTAAAAATGGTATTTATGAAAAAGACATTATCGACGATATGTACAATGAGCTGGATAAAGGCAAAATAATGCTGGACATAGGTTCGAACATCGGTCAGCACAGTTTAATATTAAGCTCGTACTGCAAAGAAATATATGCCTTCGAGCCTATTCCCAAAGTATATCAACAGTTTAACAGAAGTATTGCGAAAAATAATATTAAGAACATAAAAACTTTTAATTTAGGAATAAGTAATAGAAAGGAAACCAAGGAATTCAATTTTATTGAGGATCATGCCGGAGCAAGTTCTTTTATAGACAGAGCTAATGAGCATACCAATAAAATAACCGTAAAAACAGATACACTGGAAAACACAATTGGAGAAATTCATTTTCATCTCATGAAAATAGATGTTGAAGGGTATGAAGCTGTTGTAATTCTTGGAAATAAAGAAATCATTCTGAAAAACAGACCTGTTATTTTTCTGGAATATGACAGACAATGGATTTCGGAAGAAGGCTCTTACACTCCTGATGATCTTTTCAACTTTTTCAATGATAATAAATTTGAAATATACAGCAGAGTGCATAATAAAGTCATTCAGAAAAGTGACTTTTCAAATGTATTCCAGGACAACTGGATTATAAAACCAATTAACATAGAGCTAAATTGAAAATCTCCGTCATAACTCCCGTTTACAATGCCGAAAAATATGTAACCCAAGCTGTGGAATCCGCTCTTCAGTTTGAGGAAGTATATGAGGTTATTTTAATTGAAGACCAATCTCCGGATAATGCCTTAGAAATCTGTAAAAAACTGGCTGAAAAATATGATCGGGTAAAGCTGTTTCAGCATCCCGACAAAGGAAATCACGGAGCAGGAAAAACAAGAAACTTAGGTCTGGAAAAAGCAACAGGAGATTTTATTGCTTTTCTGGATGCAGATGATTATTATCTGCCGAACCGTTTTGACGCCGAAAAAGAACTATTTAAAGATCCAAAAGTAGAAGGTGTTTACGGTGCTTTAGGAGTTCATTACTATTCTGAAAAAGCAAAAGAACAGTACTATAGCCTTTTTAAGGATAATTTAACTACCGTTTATAAGAAGCACGATCCCAGAGATGTTTTTCCGGGTCAGCTCAATATGAGAGGAAGCTTTGGGCTTTTCAGTATCGATTGTTTAACGATCAGGAGAGAATCTATGGTCAGAAAGCTCAATCCTTTTTTCAAAACGCATTTAAGGCTTCATCAGGATACAGAATTTTTGTTCAGACTGTCTTATTATCTTGATCTTTATCCCGGAATTCTGGATCAAGCAATAGCCATGAGAGGCGTTCATGAAAGCAACAGAATTACGGCTGTAGATTCTAAAAAAGTAAATCCTGCCATCACGCGGGTTCTGCTGTGGAAAGAAGTGAACGATTGGGCACGGAATGAAAAAACTATTCCTGAAGACGTAAAATTACACATCAAAAGAATGCACAGAAGCTACGAAATTGCTCTGACTCCCACTCTGAAAAAATGGGGAATGATCATTAAATATCTTTTTACAGATTACAGAAGTATCCGCTCTGGGCTTTACAATATTAATTTCAGAGAATATTTATTTTAACTGCTTTGTATTCGAAAGTATAGAATCCGCAATTTGTGAGGTAAAAACTTTTCCGGATTCTTTGTACATATGGTTTGCGTCTGTATAAATATAATCTTCAGCTTTTGAAGAAAAATCAAAGTACACTACATGATATCTTTTTGAAATAGTTTCTATACGTTGACTGAAATCAGGACTATATCTGTTTTCAACATTCATAATTTCACCCGAAGCAGGGATTCTTACAAGATATACACTTCCTTTATCTTTTAGAAATGTAATCATATCTTCCAGTGCCTGAATTCTTTTTGCAGATATTTTCTGTGTTTTAGCAAGATCTTCTTTGTAAAATTTCAGCTTGGCTTCTGCTCTTTTTTGTACAGAATCTTTTTCCATGCTTACATTTACTTCAAGCCATCCATTTTTATGTAAAAAAGTATTGGATCTTCCCGATTCTTCTCTTTCGCTAAAAATTTTAAACCAGCTTCTTGGATAATTCTTTAAAAGATATTCGTAATTAGGCGACATATCATAGCTGTACATATTTCCTAATGGAGAATTTTCTTTTTCCGGAAAATCTTTAGACTCATCAAATGATTTATTGACAGATAAATTCCAGGGATCAACAGTCAGTATAAAAACGCCATTTTTTGTATTCGGTTTAATTTTTCTTTTTAGAGCTTCCAGATAAACTTTTCCGTAAGGTGACTGAACGACATTGATGGCGAAATTATCAAACTTTTTATGAAGCTTACCTTCTAAAATATCCGGCTGAACAGCCTGAGAACCTCTGGAATCTCCCAGAATAATATTTTCAGGCTTTTCTACTGCGAAATGCATATAATTATCGTCTGTATTTCCATCTGCGAAAGAGCCGAGAACAGCCAAAACGACAGCACAGCCTACCAGATAAAATGATAATTTGAACAAAAATTTTTTCATACTAAAACTGAAAATAAATAAATTCATTATTCCCGAAATTAGCATACCGGAAAATGATAAAAATAATCACTGCGTACATAGCTCTTCTCAGCCACGGATGAAATCTTTCAATTTCCAAACCGTGAAAGCGGCTTCTGTTGAGCCATTCAACAATAAGCATTATTCCAATAAGAGCCATTACTTTATATGGAAAATGAGGAGGAACTGAAAAAATCGTCTTATTAAAAATTTTCCCAATATAAGAAACAGCCTCAAAAACAGATGCCGCGCGGAAAAAAATCCATGTAAAACAGGTAAGAGAAAAGGTAATTAAAATCTGAAAAATCTCCCTGATAGAAGGTAAAAATTTATCCATGGCAACAACTTCAAGATTTTGCCTGTTTTTATCCATCAGTAAAAGAGGCATAAAATACAAAGCATTCAATCCGCCCCAGATGATAAATGTCCAGTTAGCTCCATGCCAGAAACCCGAGACTAAAAAAATGATGAAAGTATTGCGGATCTTCATTATCAGTCCGCCCTTGCTCCCTCCTAAAGGAATATAAAGATAATCTCTGAACCATGAAGAAAGAGAAATATGCCACCTTCTCCAGAATTCTGCAATATCTCTTGAAAAGTAAGGGAAAGCAAAATTCTTCAGAAGCTCTATTCCAAAAAGTCTGGAAACTCCAAGAGCAATATCAGAATACCCCGAAAAATCACCATAAATCTGAAAAGCAAAAAGTATGGCTCCCAAAACCAGATTACTGGCACTTTCGGTGTGATAATGTGCGAAAATTTCATTTACCAGAGGCGCACAATTGTCTGCAATAACCATTTTCTTAAAAAAGCCCCAGAGAATTTGCCGCATTCCGTCTGCAGCTTGTTCATAATTAAATGTCCTTTTTCTCTGAATCTGTGGCAAAAGGTGGGTTGCTCTTTCAATAGGTCCCGCTACCAATAAAGGGAAATAACTTACAAAAACAGCATAATCTATAAAATTCCGCTCCGCAGAAATTCTCTTTTTATAAATATCAATCACATAAGAAAGACCGTGAAACGTATAAAAAGAAATTCCAACAGGAAGGACTATTTTTAACAGCCAGATATTGATGTGGAAACCAAAACTTCCAAAAAGTTCTGAAAAACTTTCTATAAAAAAATTATAATATTTGAAAAAACCTAAAAAGCCCAGATTTATAATAATACTGAGTGCTAACCAAAATGTGGATTCTTTTTTGCTTTTGCTTTTTTCGATCATAATACCGGAAACAAAATCCAGCCCAATAGAAAACATCAGCAGAAAAAGAAATCTCCAGTCCCAACAGGCATAGAAATAGAAGCTTGCTACCAGAACAAGTACATTCTGATGTTGGTACTTTTTATTAAAAACAAACCAATAAAGTATAAAAACGATTGGCAGAAAAATTAGAAAACCAATAGAATTAAATAGCATAGTATTCTTTTAAATTGAAGATTTTAAGAAAAACTTATGCAGAATATATTGATAAACAGCTATTATCAGGAACGAAAATAGGAAAAGGGAACAGCATTTCTGTCATAATTTATTCATTTATGTTTAACAAAAGTAAATATTTTTATCCGAATTTTATCTTCTTTAAATAATCTCTGCAGGGTTTTTCTATCAATTGATAAAAAATGCCTGAAATAATTATTAAAACAGGAATATAGATCCAAAAGATGATACTTCTATCATAGATTCTGAAATAATCCCACAAAAACGACCTTAAAATAAACAGAACAGGAATGTGAACAATGTAGATGGCATAGCTGATTTCTCCCATATATTCTAACGGCTTTATAGACATTATTCTGGTTAAAAAACCATTATTCAGAGAGATTAAAACAATCAGCGGAACAAAAAATACAGCCATTAATCCATCATGATAATATAGAGGTACAAACAGCAGGGAAAATAATATTAAACTGAAAACCAGAAATATCGCCCAGTCATAGTTTTTCTGTTTAAAATTTTTAACAAAAAATATTCCTGCAAGGTTTCCGATTAAAAATTCGTTAATATGCAATAACGGAAAGTATGAAATAAAATCATGACTTTTGGAAAATCTTCCTTCATACAATCCGGAAAACATAAAATAGTTGCAAAAAATCTGAGTGGCAATCCAGATTATAATGGCAATGATCCAAATCGATTTATTCTTTTTGGCATAAATATAATTGTATAGAAAAGGAAAGATCAGATAAAAGAAAAATTCTACCGAAATCGACCATCCCGGAAAATTTAAAATTAAAGCTTTACCGGAAAGCCAGCTCTGGACACCAGACAAATATGCAATAATCGGGAAAAAAGCAGTTTCCTGAGACCGAATCAACAAATAGAGAAGCAATCCAACTACATAAAGTGGATAAATTCTTGCGACCCTGTTGCGGTAAAAATCAATATAATTTATTTTTTCTTTGGAATGATAAGCAACGATCATTATAAATCCCGAAAGAATAAAAAAATAACTTACTCCGATATTCGCCTTAGCAAAAATCTCCGATATATATTTTATTTTATAAACGAAAACGCCTTCACCATAATGAAAAATTACAATTGCTATTGCGGCTAAAAATCTTGTAAACGTAATCTGACTAATTTTCACGAATCAAAAATACATTTAAAAGTTTTTATTTAACAAAAACACCAATGTATTTTCCTTCGTATTCTACTACCGTAGTTTCAATATTATTTTTTTCACAGAAATCCTGATATGCAGAATTGTCTCCAATATCATCGCTAATAAAAACTCCGCCTTTTCTCAAGTGCCTGTAAAGCTCATTATAAGCCCAGAATCTTCCGTTATAACTCTTATCAGAATCATAATGTACAACGTCAAAAGATGCGTTGTCTACAAAGATTTTCGGTAACGATTCTTTGTCTGCAAAACGGAATAATTTCCAGTGAGATTTCAGATTTTCAGGAACAATACATCCCACATACTGATCGCCGTCCTGCGCCAAATAAGGCATATCCGAACTGTATAATGTTCCGTTTCTCTTAGTTAAGGAAAGTAATGCTGCCAAAGAAGACCATCCATACGCAACGCCGGTTTCCACTGCATTTTTAGCATGGGTAAATTCGCAGGAATAATAAATCAGTTCTAAAGCTCCTGCTCCTCCCATTTTAATCGGGCATTCATTCTGTCTTCTTTCAGAATCTTTTAAAATTTCAGCGAAATCTTTCTGAAAAGGATCAATATCGATCCCGAAAAGCTGAGAAACCGCCTGCTTTTGAGAAACCGCTCTGGATGCAGCCCAGGAATTTGTTTTTTCTTTTCCTTTAAAAGCATTTCCCCGGTTTACGGTATTTTTTACAATTTTACGTCCTAATTCAGGGTAAAGATCGGGTCTTTTAAGATAGGCTATAAACGTTTTGAGAACTCTGGATATTTCGCTCACTGTGTTAAATTTAAGCAACAAAAATAAAGATTTTTCTGTTATCTTTAGGATATAATTATCTTTGTAAAAATTTATTAACACAATAAGATGAAGTTTTCTGTTCTGATTGCCAATTACAACAATGGAAAATTCTTTAAAGAATGCTATGATTCTATTATAGCACAAGATTACAAAAACTGGGAAGCGATTATTCTGGATGACGCTTCTACAGACGATTCCGTGGAGGTAATTAAAAAATTAACCGGCAGTGATGAACGTTTTAAAATTTACAGAAATGAAGAAAACAGCGGTGTAGGAATCACAAAAAGCAAACTGATTGAACTGGCAGAAGGTGATATTTGCGGCTTTGTAGATCCTGATGACGCTATTACACCGAATGCGCTCTCTTCAAGCATAAAAATTTTTCAAAAGCAACGAAATGTTGTTCTTACTTACAGTAAATTTGCAAAATGTGATGAAAATCTGAAAATTCTGGAGGTTCCAAAAATCGCTCAGCAGGTTATTAATAACAGTCCGTACTTTTTTAACTGTCCCGTAAATATCGTGCATTTTGTATGTTTCAGAAAAGAGATTTACAACCAGACAGAAAAGATGAATACTGTGATGAAAATTGCAGAAGATCAGGATTTGTATCTGAAAATGTATGAAAAAGGAAAAGTAAAGTTCATTAATGAAACAAATTACCTATACAGGCTTCATTCCGGAGGTATTTCTCAAAATGACAACCGCCCCAAATCGAGGGAATATTTTGCCAAAGTCATTTTCAACACCATGAAACGCAGAAAGTTATCTTCCATAAACGGAAAGGCAATCCCGAAAGAGTACAACAGTTCTCAGGAAATCTACAGACTTTTAGAATATCAGAATTCACTTTCATTCAGAATAAAAAAGAAACTGATCATACTTGCTCAACAAATCTTTAGTTAATGACGAAAAATAATAAAATAAAGGTGCTTTTCAGGCATCGTTCTATGGAAATGGGCGGTGTGGAAAAAGTAGTTTTAAGTATGTTGAATCATCTTAACAAAGATACATTCGACATGACGATCTGTTTAAATATGAATCAGGGAGAGCTGAGAAACGAAATTCCCACTCATGTAAGAAAAGTTTACCTTACTGAAGGCAGAGAAGATCTTTCAAAAAATCCGCTTATCCAAAAACTACAATTAGCAAAAAGAAAATTAAGACTTCAGAATGCTTTGAGAAATCCTTCCATCGCTCAGAAAATTCTTAATGATGAATATGATGTAGAAATAGCTCCTACTTACGCTGCTTTTTCTGCGGTTCTCCATTCTGTTAATAAAAAATCAAAGAAAATAGGCTGGTTTCACTCCGATATTACTTTGCCGAAACTTCAGCCTTTGGTTCCTGAAATTTTAAAGCAGATTCCTCAATTTGACTATTTTATTTTTGGATCTCAGCAAACGAAAGATATTTTAATTCAAACCTATCCTGATCTTAAAATTCCCGAAAATCAGGTTATCTTAAATGCGATTCCTATTGATGAATTAAAACAGAAAGCTTTAGCTTTTAAACCTGACTTACCAAACAAACCTGTTTTCGTTTCTGTTGCGAGACTTCACAGCCGAAAAGGTTTTCATAAACTCATGGAAGCGCACGCAAAATTACTGAAGGATGATTTCGATCATCATATCATCATAATCGGCGACGGCGAGGAAATGAATAACCTGAAAAAACAATCGGAAGAACTTGGAGTAACGGACAGTTTTAAATTATTAGGATCTTCTATGAATCCTTATCCATATGTAAAAAATGCAGATTTTTTCATCCTTCCATCCGAATCTGAAAGCTGGCCTCTGATTATTGCCGACAGTCTGATCCTTCAAAAACCAATTATTTCAACCAACGTAGGAGGAATTCCTGAAATGATAAAACACGGAAAGACAGGCTACCTCATCAATTATGAAACGGAAGAGATGTATGAATCCATGAAAAAATTTCTTACAGAACCCGAATTAATTGCCGAAATCAAGAAAAATCTCATCAATATTGAAGAACAGTTTGATAATCAGAAGATTTTTAATGCTGTAGAAAATATCATTATTAATTTAGCAAAAAAAGAACAATGATTTTCCTTTACCGTCTTATTCTGAAAATTCATACCACCTATCAAAAGATCATTCAGAAGATTTATATTAAAATTTCTGTTGCGAGAGGACTGAAGGTGGGGAAAGATGTAATTTTTGTTGAAGCTCCTGATTTTGGTTCAGAACCTTTTTTAATTGAAATCGGCGACAGAACAAAAATTACGGCGGGCTGCAAATTTATTAATCATGACGGCGCAATGTATGTCATCCGAAGTATGGAAAAATATCAGGATGCAAGAAATTTTGGAAGGATAAAGCTGGGGAAAAATTGTTTTGTAGGAAACAACTGTATTTTTCTTCCCGGATCTCAGATGGGAGACAATTGTATTTTGGGAGCCGGTTCCGTACTGAATTCAAGTATGCCCGACAATTCTGTTTATGCCGGAACTCCGGCAAAATTTATTTGTACGATGGAACAATATGGAGATAAAGCACTGGAAAACAATGTAATGTACCCGAGAGAACTGGAACCTGAAAGAGCAAAACTTGAAGCTTACATTAAAGAAAACATTCCTCATGTTTACAAACCCGTAAAGAAATAAATGGCTGAAAAAAAGAAAATTCTTATCCGTATAGGCTCTCTGCGTCATGGCGGAGCAGAAAAAGTTTTGGTGACTTTTTTGAAAAACCTGCCTTCCGATAAGTATGAGATTGATTTGCTGCTGAATCTGAATTCAGGAAAATATCTGCCTGAAGTTCCCGGCTGGATCAATATTCTGCATCTTCATCAAGGTGAAATGATTACCACGAACCGTCCTCACGAAATTCCGAGAAAAGCAGCACGGGTAATCCATGAAAAGATTCTTAAAAAATTTCCGAATCTTCTTTATAAGGGTAAATTAAAGAATAAGCAGTACGACATAGAGTTCGCTGCCATCCACGGAATGCGGGATGAAATTTTAGGATCTCCTTTAAAAAGTTCAAAAAAAATAGTCTGGATTCATAACGATCTTTCACAGGTGAAAGGTTATACCAATGATGAGATCCGTAAGTTTTTCGGTTTTGACAAAATCATGGTGATTTCTGAAAAAATTAAGCAGCTTTTTCATGATTTAGCTAAAAATGAAACGGAGAAACAGAAAATTGTAAAGATTTATAATCCTTTAGACACCGAAGAGTTTCTCGCCAAAGCAGACCTTCCAGTTCTAAACTATCAGTTTGATCAGGATGTTCCTACATTTATATCCGTAGGAACTGTTTTTCCACAAAAAGGGTTCGACAGGTTACTGAAAGTTCATAAAAAACTTTTGGATGAAGGTTTTCAGCACAAAGTTTTAATTGTTGGCGACGGGTATGATTTCGAAAACATTAAAAAACTAAAATCCGAGCTTGGCATTGATGAAACAGCAACCATGTTAGGATTTACAGACAATCCTTATCCTTATTTTAAAAATGCTGATTTTTATATTTTAAGTTCGAGGTATGAAGGTTTTCCAACTGTTCTTTTTGAAGCCATTACCCTGAAAAAGAAAATTATTTCTACGGAAGTTTCCGGAGCAAACGAAATGCTAAATAATGGTAAACTGGGTCTCATTGTCGAAAATTCTGAAGAAGGAATTTATAACGGAATGAAGAAAGCATTGTCTGAACCTGAGTTTTTCAACAAATATCCGGAAAGACTTATGAATTATGAAATGCCTTTTAATCTGAAAAATTCCGTAAGCAAAATTGTTTCTATTGTGGATGAATTGTAACTGATTAAAAATTTAAACCTGTAGAATTATTACATTTGTGGTATGGCAGAAAACTATTCCATTCTTCAGAAAGATTTTTACCGGGAAAGCGGAAAATGGCTTTCTCCATTTCAGATCTGGGCAAAATGCATCAATCCGAACCTTCATTTTATTTATGTTTTAAGAAAAGCACAGCAATATCTAAAAACGCCGTTGCTGAGTATTTTCTGGAAACTTGTTTTAAGACATTATCAGATTAAGTACGGCTTCCAGATCTATCCCGAAACAGAAATCGGGGAAGGTTTTTATCTAGGGCATTGGGGAAGTCTTGTGATTAATCCCAATACTAAAATCGGGAAAAACTGTAATATTGCACAAGGCGTAACCATCGGACAGCAGAATCGCGGAAAAAATCAGGGATTTCCAGCCATTGGAGATGAAGTGTGGATTGGAACCAATGCCGTTATCGTGGGAGGAATTACCATTGGAAACAATGTCCTTATCGCGCCAAATGCCTACGTAAATTTTGATGTCCCTGAAAATTCTGTCGTGATGGGTAATCCGGCAAAAATTTATGAATCCGAAAAAGCAACTGAAGGGTATATTAATAATAAGATCTGATAAATAAAAATATTTTAGCTATCGTCATCAAATTGTTTGTAATTTTAGCATAGAATTATTACAACCATATAAAAAAACATAAATTAATGATCTCTTTTATGATTTTAAGCATATTTTAATATTAAACTTTGTTAAAAGTAATTGGAATGTGACCAAAAATTATATTTTTGCATCATTATCGATTTGGTCTATTGATTTTAAAATTAATTTAAACCAAATAAATAATTAATCCTTTAAAAAGCTCTTATGTCACAGTCGTACAAAGCTATTTTTGAAAACAACAGAAAATGGGTAGAGTCTAAAATTGCGGAAAACCCTGAGTTTTTTCATGATCTTGCCAAAACCCAGCATCCGGATTATCTTTACATCGGATGTTCAGACAGCCGCGCGACTGCAGAAGAACTGATGGGAGCCAAACCGGGAGAAGTTTTTGTCCACAGAAATATTGCCAATGTGGTGAATACTCTGGATATGAGTTCTACAGCCGTTATTCAATATGCCGTGGAACACCTTAAAGTAAAAGACATTATTGTTTGCGGACATTACAACTGCGGAGGTGTAAAAGCAGCAATGACTTCTCAGGATCTGGGATTGCTGAATCCATGGTTAAGAACCATCCGTGATGTATACAGACTGCATCAGGCTGAACTGGATTCTATTACAGACGAAAACAAACGCTACGACAGGCTTGTAGAGCTGAATGTACAGGAACAGTGCATTAACGTTATCAAAATGGCGTGTGTACAGGAAAGATATATTTTAGAGGAATATCCCGTAGTTCACGGTTGGGTTTTCGATCTGAGAACCGGAAAAATCATCGATCTTGAGATCGATTTTGAAAAAATATTAAAAGATATCCAGAAAATTTATAACCTTACCAGCTCAGACTGGGTGATGAGCAGAAAGACCAAATAATTTTTATATAAAGAATGTAAAATGAAACTCTGGAGTATTATTACATTACTGTTTTTTCTCAACTTTACGGCTTTACCGAGTATTGCCGAAGTTTTCGGTTGGGATCTTACAAGAACCAATGTAGTAATTAATGAAGAAGAGCCACATTCCCACCCTTCAACTTTTACCGTTTACGAAAAAACACTTCCTAAAACTTTAGATGTTTTCGATTATCTGAAGTTTTATGAACCTTCACTGGAAGACAGATCGTTTGTACTGATAGACGATTCTTTTCATCTGTCTCCATTACTTACCATATTTTCTCCGCCTCCGGAAGCGTAATTTTACCGTTAGATTTTTTTGATAGCTATTCTTTGTCATACCATTGATATTGAATAAACACGTGCTTTAAAAATTACATTTTCCAAACTTTACAACGGTCTGTTCATAAAAACAGATCACTATTCACAGCATTTTCATCATGAAAAAAACATCATTAATCGGAGGAATTAAGGAGAATTTCCCTTCAGGACTCGTGGTATTTTTAGTAGCGCTTCCTTTATGCTTAGGGATCGCATTGGCTTCTGGAGCCCCGCCTTTGTCCGGAATCATTGCCGGAATCGTCGGAGGTCTTGTTGTAGGATCCATCAGTAATTCGAATATTTCCGTTTCAGGTCCTGCAGCGGGATTAACGGCAATTGTTTTAACTGCCATTACAGATCTTGGCGCATTCGAACTTTTCCTTTGTGCCGGAATTATTGCAGGGTTGCTTCAATTGATTTTAGGATTTATAAGGGCGGGAAGTATTTCCAATTATTTTCCTAATAACGTGATCGAAGGAATGCTTGCTGCCATCGGAATTATCATTATTTTGAAACAGATTCCCCACGCTTTGGGATTTGATAAGGATTATGAAGGACATGAATCTATATTCGACAATGGTCTAAATTTCGGATATTTTACAGAATTATTCGGAGCGATTCAGCCGGGTGCGATCATTATTACCTTAATTTCAGTAGCAATTCTTATTACCTGGGACAGAGTTCCTGCTCTTAAAAGAATTAAAATGCTTCCCGGAGCTCTGGTTGCCGTTGTAACAGGGATTATCCTGAATCAGATCTTTAAAATGACAGGAAGCTCATTGGAAATCCAGACCCAGCATTTGGTTTCTCTGCCCGTTCCACAGTCTTTTGATGACTTTAAAAATCTTGTGACGATGCCGGATTTTAACGGATTCACCAATCCGAAAGTGTGGATTGCAGGAGCAACAATCGCTATTGTCGCTTCTATTGAAACCCTGCTTTGTATTGAAGCTTCCGACAGACTGGATTTACAGAGAAGAATTACCGACACCAATCTGGAACTAAAAGCTCAGGGAATCGGAAATTTGATCAGTTCATTCATCGGAGGACTTCCGATGACTTCTGTGGTGGTAAGAAGTTCGGCAAATGCCAATTCGGGAGCAACCTCAAAATTATCAACCATTATTCATGGAATTTTATTGCTAATATGCGTTCTGTCGATTCCGGTAGTTTTAAATTTAATTCCACTGGCGACTTTGGCAGCAGTATTAATTATGGTAGGTTATAAACTGGCAAAACCTGCTACGTTTAAACATTTCTGGCATTTAGGAAAGTTTCAGTTCATTCCTTTCATTGCAACGGTGGTGGCTGTTGTGGCAACCGATTTGTTAAAAGGTGTTGGAATAGGTCTTGCTATTTCAGTATTCTATATTCTTCAGGGAAATATGAAAAGAGCTTATTATTTAAGCCGTGAGAAGCTGGATGATGCAGATGAAATAAAAATGAAACTGGCGGAAGAAGTTTCTTTCCTGAATAAAGCAGCTATCAAAAAAACATTAAAAAACATTCAGCCAAATTCTAAAGTAATTATTGATGCAAGAGAAACGTCCTACATCGCAACCGACGTTTTGGAAATGATTCAGGATTTTGCCAATATCCGTGCAAAAGAAGAAGACATTACGGTTGAATTGTTAGGATTTAAAACGTCTTACAGAGATTATGAAAGAGACGAAGAATCTCACATTTTAGTTACGCATAAAAGAGCAATGTAAGCTCAAAACAATAAATTTTATACCTTTAAAAAATTCAATTTAATAAAAATTATATGAAAGCACATACATCCGAAACGCAATCGACGATTACTCCTGAAAAAGCATTAAACTTTTTAAAGGAAGGAAACCAGAGATTTGTAAATAACTTAAAGGCTAACAGAGATCTTTTGGAGCAGGTAAACGCAACCCGTGAAGGACAATGGCCTTTTGCGGTAGTATTAAGCTGTATCGACAGCCGTACTTCTGCAGAACTTATCTTCGATCAGGGATTGGGAGATATTTTCAGCATCAGAATTGCGGGAAATTTCGTTAATCAGGATATTTTAGGATCTATGGAATTCGGTTGTAACGTTGCAGGTTCAAAGCTTGTCGTAGTATTGGGACACACAAAATGCGGCGCTTTAAAAGGCGGTCTTGATGCAGCAAAAATCGAAGGTTTGGGAATGGATAACCTTAACCATCTGATCAACCACTTCAACCCGATTATCAATGATATTATCGAAGAAGGAGAAGAGCGCTCTTCTGCCAATGCAGATCTTTTGGAAAGACTGAATCAGCATAACGTCATTAATGCGATTGATGATATCCGTAAGCAGAGTTCTACCCTTAGAAAACTTGAAGAGGAAGGAAAAATTAAGATCGTGGGAGCCAATTATGATGTAGAAACAGGCGTTGTAACCTGGTTAGCATAAGAAATGTTATAGTTTAGATAAATTGATTGGAAATTAGCTTTAAGAGTACAATCGCAAAGACCATCGGATTTCGATGGTCTTTTGTTTTATTTAAACAGTTTTAGAAAAAATTCAAAGAAAATGATGACCAAAGTATATAAAATCTTACTTTTGATTATTAAATTTTATTCTTTTCATGAAAATACGGATGAAAATATTCTGGGGAACCTTTATTTTGTTTTTTAATACAGATCTGCATGCTCAAAAAACAGTTTCGGATACTTTAGCATATGCCAAAAAATTTGAAACCAATAAGCAAAAATATATTGGAAAACCTTTTTCTTTATTGCTGAAAGACATGACGCAGCTTCAGTTTAAGAAAGCAAAATCCGACATTAAAGAAGATCAGGAAAATGCTCTTCCGAGTACAATTTTCAGGTTTTCTGATAAAGAGCTAAATTCTCCGAATGAAGTAAGTTTTGTGATTAAATGGAAAGCTGACACGGCTCCTGTAACTCCGATAGAATTTTTTGAGCAGGAACATAATTATCGTTTTACACTTAATGAAAGAAACTTTTTCGAAAAGAAGATCATAAAAGATATTGTAGTGTACAAATAACAAAAAACCTCCATTTCCGGAGGTTTTTGACATATTATTTTCTGAGAATTATTTTCCATTGAATGCAGACATCGTATTATTGATTCCTGCGAATACAAATGAGAGACACGCTTTGGAGAATTTTTCAATTCTTTCCGGAAGTTTTTCATTTTCTTCTTCATTCCAGGTTCCCAAAACATAATCTACCTGTCTTCCTTCCGAGAAATCGGCAGAAATCCCAAACCGAAGACGCGCATAATTCTGCGTCTGCAATACTTCATTGATGTTTTTTAAGCCGTTATGTCCTGCATCTGAACCTTTTCCTTTCATTCTTAAGGTTCCGAAAGGCAAAGCCAAATCGTCTGTTACAATAAGAACATTTTCCAGAGGAATGTTTTCTTTCTGCATCCAGTAACGTACAGCATTTCCGGAAAGATTCATGTAAGTATCCGGTTTTAAGACCAGAACTCTTCTACCTTTGTATTTTCCGTCTGCCATCCAGCCGAAATTGGTGGTATTGAAAGAAACTTCCATGGTTTCTGCTAATTTGTCTGCAACTTTAAAGCCTATATTGTGACGTGTATTTTCGTATTCTGCGCCTTTATTTCCAAGACCGACAATTAAATATTTCATTGAGAAATTTTTTGCAAAATTAAAGGATTTCAAATAAAAAAACCCAACCTTCATGAAGATTGAGTTTTTTATTATTTTAATTGTAAATTTTTACAATGGTTTGTAGATGTAATTTACACCATATCCTTTTTGCATATAAGTCTGTGCATCGTAGTTGTAATTTGTGGAGAATACAACCGGTGTAGGAATTGGTGTTCCTAAATCCGTAACGGAATATCTCTGAGGGCTGTTTGGTGACAAAATCCAGCTTTTTACATCATTCGCTTCCGTTGATAATAATCTTGAAATTTTGTACGCATTCGGAATTAAAGTAAACGGATTGATTTTCGTATCATAATTTGTAAACTCGTATCCTAGTTTGGTTGTTGCCGCACCCATAGTTCCTGTAGATCCCATTGGTCCGTAATTTCTTGTTACTTTAGAAACATTATCTCCTGTATATTCATATTTTGTTTTTGAATAAGAGGTATATACAAATGGAGTTCCTGAAGCTTCAGGTCCGTTTCTCATGATAATTGAATCCAGTTTTGCCGTTGCCGCAGCATACTTCAGGGTATAAAGTGTCTTTGTCTTTTTATAAAGCGTCTGTGGTCCCGGTACTAAAGGAGTATATGGAGCTGTAGTACTTCTCTTAAAGAAAGATCTGTTTTCTGAGATGGTTTCTATTCTTCCTGTACTTCCATAAGTAAACTGCTGTGTAAAGATCACGCTGTCTTTATCTAAATCTCCGTTTCCGTCAAGATCTAAAAATCCTCTGAAATCGATTCTGCTTACCTTGTCTCCGCTCCATGCTAAATCTGTAGTAGAGTTCATACTGTCTGTTACCACTTTAGACAATTGAAGACCATTGTAATAATAGGTTGCTAAAGTATCTGAGTCTGTGATCTCTCTGTATAAAGCTCTCGGACCATTCAGTCCTGTATTGTCATTAATATCCACCAGAGGATTTCCGTCTTCATCCAATAAATCTTTACAAGAATGAATTGTAGAAATACCTACCAATAGTAAAACAAAATAAAAAAGTCGTTTCATTCCAATAGGGGATTATTTATTTTTTCACAAATATAATTTTTTTTTGAATAAAAATCACGTTTTTATTCATATTATCATAAAACTAGTAAAAGATAATTCTTCTTTATAACGGTTTATAGATATATTTAATTGTCTGACTCTGATCTGAAACCGGATAATTCTGTGAATCATACAGATACCCTTTAGGATAAGAAATGGCAGCTCCGGCAGGATTCTGTATCGTAACTTTCCCTACATTATTGGCAGACAGCATATAAGAGTTGAGCTGCGTCATAGTGGAAGATACCATAAAATATTCCTTCGGAAGCGTAGTATAAGGGTTTACTTTAATATCATAATTTTCATACAGATAAGAAGTGGTAGATGCCGTGGAAGCCGTAGGAGTTCCTCCGCTCATTAACATCGTGGTGTAATCTGCTTTTACGATATTGTTTGCCGAAAAGGTAAATTTAAGTTCTGTATAATGAGTATAGGAAGTACTTCCTGCCATTTTTTTCTTCTCAACAATTCTGTACAGTACACCGTTTGCATCATAATATACCGTAAAATCGCTGTGGTTAGCCACTCCCATAACAGTCTGATCCATCGTAAATGCGGATAATTTTCCGCTTGTATAAGTAAGTGCGTAAGTATTATCTGTAATGTGCGGAGTTACATTATCCTGAATTTTTATCTGAGAAATCGTAGTTCCTGAATAGGTTACGGTAGAAGTAAGCGTATTGCTGGACGCAGCATCTCTTACAAAAACCTGAGAAAGCGCTCCTCCTGTTGTAACATACTCTTCAAGATCTTTTGTCCCATTGTTTACTTTGGATAAAATTCTGGGACCTGTAATCGTAGTTCCGGATGTTGTATTCTTGTTCTGATTCGGCGGATCTTCCGTTGTATTGTCACAAGAAACCACAAAACCAAGGGCAATTGCAGCAAAAGTGGACAGGATGTAATTTTTGGTCATATTATTAATTTTTAATGCCGTCAAATATAATTTATTTTCTCCTATCAGAGCCTTAAAATCATTAAATAAATATCACTTTAAAATAAAAAAATCTAAAAACTTTCGCTTTTAGATTCTAATTTATGAAAAATAATCTGTTTTTAATAAGGCTGCAAAACAGATGTTGTTAAAACAGACTGAGACATATCGGAATTCAGAAAGTTGGTATTCACTGCCGTTCCTATTCCCAAAGTTCCGCTATTCAGGTTTCGTTTTGTACAGGCAACTTTTACTTTATAATTATTTTTTGGAGTTACATTCGTAAGTGTTGTGTTCATGTTATAAATTTTATAGGAACCGTCTGTCCCGATTAAAACATCGGTTCTTACTGCTTTTAAAAGATCATCCACAAAAATTCCGCACGCAAAACCTGAAGACGAGTTTGAATTATTGGTTTTTTGAGCAGTTGTCTGAAACGTAAAAACAACTTTATTAGTGGTATTGGTTACCGAATACGTATCCTGGGCTCCTGTAATTACTGTCCAATCTGAAGTAAGCGCAGAGTTTTCTGCATAAGGAGAAGTAGAACCGTTATTTCCACTGAAGGTTACTCCTGTCTGATCCGAAACCGTATTCATGGAAAATAAAGACATACTTCCCTGTCCGTCTGCAATTTTCACACTCTTCCAGTCGTTAACTGCAAGATCCGAGTTATTATGAAAAATGGTTCCGGCTGTTCCGGCTGAACCTTTTACGGTATTTGTTCCGCCCATTCTCATTTCTTTATTGATGTTCAGATCCCCGTTGATATCAAGTAAACCTACAGGTGTTGTAGTCTTTATACCGACTTGGGCATAATATCCTAATGAGAATATAGAAAATATTACTAAAGCTATTTTTTTCATGATTTAGTTTAAGATTGAATTAAATACTTGCGGTATTTCGTAAACATCCACTTTAAGCGAGGATTGTGTGATAAAGCTGTCGATATTTGAAGACACGTTAATACCGATACCTAAATTTGCCGTAGTATTGTACGATTTTAATCTGGAGCATGCTACACTCACTGTATGCTGCCCTTTGGTAAGGTTCTGCACCATCCCGATCTGGTTATGCGTAATAAAAGTATTGGTAGCACTACTTGCCTTTATATTTCTCTGTCTTAGATTCACAAGCTTATCGTCTACAAAAATTCCGCATGCATAATCAATAGAAATATCGGTCGTCCCATTGGCAGGAAACGTAGCCTGAACCACTGTTTCAAACTGGAAGTAGGTTTTACTTTCTGTACTGTAAACAAAGAATGGCTGAGATAAAGATGCTATTTTTTTAAACTGATTTAAACTGCTGAAATCTGTATCTTTTACAAGGGTTGTAGATCTGCTTGTTCCATTGGAAGATTCTTCCGTACTGGAAAAAGTAATCCCTGTTTTATCTGAGAAAGAGTTATTAAAAATTAAATAAAATTTATTCGGTTCATATTCCGGAATACGAAGAGACTTCCAGATCGGAGGATTTCCTGCTCCCTGCGAAACAAGTATGTGATCGTTATTTCCCTGTGAAATACTGTTATCCGTAGGATTGAAAACAGATAATTTATCTCTTAAATTAACATCACCGTTTACATCAAGAGTAGATTTCGGAGTGGGTGTTTTTATACCTATTTGCGCAGAAGATAAAATTCCTGCGGAAATACAGAAAGCTAATAATATTTTTTTCATGGAGGGATTTAGTTGCTTTTATACGTTACATATTCAATAATATCCACCTTAAAATCAGATTCAAGATTAAATGCATTGGAAACTGAATTTGAATTCGAGATATTTTTTCCGATGGTAAACTGAGAATTGATATCTGAAGATTCAATTTTTCTGCAGGCGACCTCAATTTTCTGGGTACCTACCGGAACATTCTGCTCCGTATAATTCAGCGTGAAAATATAATCCTGAAAACCTCCTTTATCGGTATTGTTATTGGAAGTAATCTTATCAGGACGTACCGCAACCAGTTTATTGTTTCGGAATATACCACAGGCAAATGTAACACTTTGAGAAGTTGTTGCAGCGGGTGCTTTCATTTCGACTCCTGTCTGAAACTGGTAAGTAAGCCTGTTTTTTCCGTTTTTAATGATGAAGTTATTCTCAAGACCGGCAATCTTTACCCACGTACCGTTTGCAGTAGCAGCAATGTCGTTTCCAACAGAATTTTTATAAATTCCGTCTGCAGCAACACCGTTAGAAAGCGTACTGATACCCACCTGATCGGAAGATAAATACGAGTTGATGAGTTTATACTGACCTTCTTCCATAAAAGTAACATTTATGGATCGCCAGTTTGGGGGAAGACCTTCGCCCTGAGAAACCAGCACCTGTCCGTTCAAGCCGGGATTCCCCAGCGTAGTAGCAGTACCTCCTACTCTCAATTCTTTTCTTAAGGTGGTTTTCCCGTTTACATCGAGAACAGCATTGGGGGTACTAATACCAATTCCCACCTGAGCGTATGCCTGAACAGAAAATAATAATCCGGCTACACAGCTATATAGAGTTTTTTTCATAATAAGGGACTGCAAAGATAAATAAAAAAACATACAGAAAGTAGAGTAGAAATACGTAAACTGATAGAAATTAACTAATTACGCCATAGCAGCAATTGACTAAAAAGTAGAATTATTACTACTAAAACTTATTATTCCATATCAATTTTTAATGATATTTCAAGTTAAATATCCCTTGTTAATGAATTAAACAATTTACTTTTCTTCCGAATTATGATTTACATAAAAATCATATCTTTTTAATATTGAAATATTTACAAATTTAAAAAAGCATTTAACACCTTATTCATTTATCCAAAAATCGTGATAAATAGAACCTTTTTATAACATTTCAAGACTAAAATAAATTCGTTTTTATTATCCAATTTTTTCGATCAGAGCTAAAATTACAAACACGATAAAAATCATGTTACATGCCGTCTTTTTAATCTTTTTTTAATGTTAAATCCCCTTAACATTAAAAAACATAAAGTATTGTTCTTCAGCTATCTTTAAAATATGTGATAAAAAATGCCGCATTGTAGAACAACACGGCAAAATATATCAGATAATACAATGAACTATATTTCACTCTTCAGAATTGTTTTCAGAAGATCATTCACCTCATCTACATTCCTTACTTTATCTTTTCTCATCATCAACTGATTTCCTTCCTTACCTGTCTTTTCCTTAAGCTGTGCTTCTTTAGGATTTTTCGTTAAATAATTAATGATAGTCCTGAATTTATCCGTCTGATAAAATTTATCCTGAGGATTACCCGGAAAATATCCTAAGAACACTCCGTTCTTCATGACGATCTTTTCAAAACCGATGTCTGAAGCGAGCCATTTTAAGCTTACACTTTTTAGTAAATTTACCGCTTCTTTCGGCAATTCTCCAAAACGGTCAATCAGTTCAGATTCAAATTTATTCAGATTTGCCTCATTATCTATCTCCGCAAGTTTCTGGTACAGCAACAATCTTTCTTCTGTATTGGAAATATACCAGTCCGGAAGCATCAGTTCCAGATCCGTATCAATATTAACGTCTTTTGTGGTTTTAAATAATTTGTTCCTTTCTTCTTCATTTTCGAAAAGATTTTCAAATTCCTCATCGTCTTTCAGCTCTTCCAAAGCTTCCTGCATCAGTTTTTGGTAAGTTTCAAACCCCATTTCATTAATAAACCCACTCTGTTCCGCTCCCAGTAAATCTCCTGCTCCACGAATTTCAAGATCTTTCATCGCAATCTGAAAACCGCTTCCCAGATCCGAAAACTGTTCAATGGCTTCCAGACGTTTTCTGGCATCGGAAGTCATCATATCATAAGGCGGCGTAATAAGATAACAGAACGCTTTCCTGTTGCTTCGCCCGACACGGCCTCTCATCTGGTGAAGATCTGCCATCCCGAAACGCTGCGCATCATTAATAAAGATGGTATTCGCATTCGGAACATCTACTCCACTTTCCACAATGGTTGTAGAAACCAGAACATCATATTTCCCTTCCATGAAATCCAGAACGTTTTTCTCCAGTTGTTTTCCTTCCATCTGTCCGTGTCCCGTAATTACTCTCGCATCCGGAACCAATCTTTGGATCAGTCCTGCAATATCTTTCAGGTTTTCAATCCTGTTGTTGATGAAATAAACCTGTCCGTCACGCTGAAGCTCATAGGAAACTGCATCTCTAAGAATTTCTTCGTTAAATCCGATCAATTGCGTATCTACCGGCTGTCTGTTGGGCGGCGGCGTTTTAATAACGGATAAATCTCTCGCTGCCATCAAAGAAAACTGTAACGTTCTCGGAATTGGTGTTGCCGTTAATGTTAAAGTATCAACATCTGCTTTTAAAGTTTTCAGCTTATCTTTTACAGAAACCCCGAATTTGTGTTCTTCATCAATAATCAGCAATCCCAAATCTTTAAACTTGACAGAGCTGCTTGCCAACTGATGTGTTCCTATAATAATGTCTACCTTTCCTTCTTTTAAAGCTGCAAGCGTTTCAGATTTCTGTTTTGCCGTTCTGAAACGGTTCACATACGCAACATTTACAGGAAAATCCTTAAGTCTTTCTTTAAAACTTCTGTAATGCTGAAAAGCCAGAATCGTGGTGGGAACCAAAACAGCAACCTGCTTTCCGTCGGTCGCCGCTTTGAATGCAGCACGGATAGCAACCTCTGTTTTACCGAAACCAACATCTCCACAAACGAGACGATCCATCACCGTATCTGCTTCCATGTCTTTTTTAACGTCGATGGTTGCCTTTTCCTGATCCGGAGTATCTTCGTAAAGGAAACTTGCTTCAAGTTCATTCTGCAAATAAGAATCGGGAGTGTAGGCAAAACCTTTTGCCGATTTTCTTTGAGCGTATAATTTTATTAAATCAAAAGCCAGTTGTTTTACCCTTGCTTTCGTTTTCTGTTTTAAAGATTTCCATGTTGGAGATCCGAGTTTGCTTAAAACAATTTCTCTTCCTTCCGGACCGTTGTATTTTGAAATCTTATGAAGAGAATGAATGCTCACATATAATAAGTCTCCGTTTTTATACGTCAGTTTAAAACATTCCTGAATTTTCCCGTCATTATTCACCTTTACCAATCCCATGAATTTTCCGATTCCATGATCGATGTGGGCAATGTAATCTCCTATTTTCAAAGACATTAAATCCTTCAGTGTCAACTGTTCAGATTTGGCAAATGTATTTTTTGCTTTGTATCTCTGGTAACGGTCGAAAATCTGGTGGTCTGTGTAGACCAGAATTTTATGATCATTGTCTACAAACCCTTCATGAAGTTCAGATTTAAAACTTTTAAAAGGAAGTTTATGTTCCAGCTCTTCAAAAATCAGTTCCAATCTTTCCTTCTGCTTTTCTGTGGAAAAAGAAATCCATGTATCGAAGCCTTCATTCTGTTTGCCTTCAATATCTTCAATTAACAGTTCGAAATTTTTATTAAAAGCAGGTTGTGAAGTCTGCTCTATCTTCATTTCCGATAATTCAATCAGTCCTTCAATAGAAACACTTCCGAAATCAACGGTTTTAAATTTTTTATAATCAAACAGAAATTCCTGATCGGAAATAAACAATTCCTGCGGCGACCTGTGTGCAATGTCCTTGCTTAAGGTTTCATATTTTTCCAGAGATTTTTCATAAAATGATTTTAGTCTCTGCATTCCCACAATTCCGTTTTTAGAAACCACGAAACTCTCTTTTGGCAGCAATTGCAATAAAGAAACCCTGCTTCCCGTTACTGTAAAATTCATATTGGAAACCAACTGAAAATCGCTTACTTTATCAATGGAAAGCTGTGTTTCAATATCAAACGTTTTAATGCTTTCCACTTCATTCCCGAAAAATGTGATTCGATAAGGCTTTTCATTAGAGAACGAAAAAACATCTACAATTCCCCCTCTTACTGAAAATTCTCCCGGCTCCGAAACGAAATCCGCCTGCTGAAAATGGTAATGATTGAGCAGTTCATCCACAAAATCAAAATCCAACTGATCGCCTACTTTTATATGATGCGATATCGCCTTAAAATCTTCCTTTTTTAAAACCTTTTCAGACAGCGCTCCTGCATACGCAACGATTACGCGCGGAGATTTTCCGGATGTGATCTTATTGATAACTTCCGTTCTCAGAACAAGATTGGCGTTCTGCGTCTTTTCTACCTGATACGGCTCCAGATGAGTCGCCGGAAAATAGAGTACTTTATCTTTCCCTAAAAGATCTTCCATTTCCGTATTGGCATACAAAGCATCTTCTTTATCGTCCAAAATATAAAGAATGGTTTTCTTTTGGGTAAGAAATAATTCGGCTACAAAAATAGAAACCGAAGAACCCGCGCTTCCTTTTACAGAAATATGTTGATTATTTTCCAGTTGAATGAAAATCTCTTTTCCGAATTCTTTCTGAAGAAGCTCGGGAAGAAATTTTTCGCTGATGGTTTTTAATTGCATAGATAATTTGGTATAAACGCAAAAAGCGATTTCGGGAGTTTTCCGAAACCGTTTTGGCTATACAAAGATAAGGATAAATATTTTTCTTTTAAGAAGTTGGAAAGTATTTAAACACTTCAAAATTCTTAATTTTTTACTAAAATTTTAAATTAAAAGTTAAAAAAAAATTACTCCTACCACATGGCACTTTGTTTGGATAAACCCTCTACAACCACTAAAGAAATATTATTATGAAAAAAGCAATCAGAATTTTAGGAGCATTCCTATTACTATTCTTTGTAGTCACGACCGTTTCATGCAGCGACGATGATGATCCTGCCAACAACGACTTTTTTGCAGGGACTTACAAAGGCAGCGTCGGTTATAACGACAGCGACAACAACATCAGTTCCAATGACGGAAGTGTATTTGTAACAAAAATTGCGAGCGGCACAAAATACAACTTTGCCTTCTCAAACGGAATCCCGGATCTTAACGGAGTAGAATTTAATCAACAGGGAGACAACACTTTGGTAATGGTAGGATCTACCGCAACATCGTACATTAGAATAGACAACAACGATCTAAAAATCTTATACATAAAAGATGGAAAAACCTGGACAGCAAACTGTACCCGATAAACCAACTTTTCATACATATGTTAGAACCTGCTTTTTCTTCGGAGAAAGCAGGTTTTTTATTTCAGTGGAAGTAAATTGGGATTATTGAAATCAAACTCAATATATTTATCTTTATTTTTGATGACAAGTTGTGTTGATTGTTCAGGCTTGATGATTGAATCTCCAACACTTATGTATTGATCCCAACTTTCAGAAATCATGATACTGTCTTTTTCATAAACAATGTAATGAATGCTTTGATTATCATAGTTAACAAACTTCTTTGCAACAACAGATTTTATCTCTTCTTTTTCTATTTCTTCTTCATACGTTTCATCTTTGTACAGAGATTTATAAATGATTACTAATCCAATAGCAAAAATTACGACCAAAGTATTTTGCGCCTGCTTTTTCATTATATCAAATGTATCATTTAATCTTTTTTTAAGCTGTAATAAACTTTAGTTAAGTTTAAAAAAATAGATTTTTCAGTTGGAATTTTCTCTACCTTTGATTCAACAAAACAAACAAATTCTCTATGAAAAAATTTTTAACCGCAATGTCTATTGTTTTAGGACTTGGACTTGCTTCCGCTCAACAGACGGCTCCGTCTGCAACAAAAGCTCAAACGGTAAAAACAGTAAAGCCCGCTAAACCCGCTCCGGCAGCTACTGTAAAACCTGCAACAGCGCCAACCGCAGCAAAAATGAAAAAAGACGGAACTCCGGACAAAAGATATAAGGAAAACAAAAAACTGAAAAAGGATGGTACTCCTGATAAAAGGTACAAAGTAAACAAGTAAACTCAACATTATTAGTTGTTATTTTCATAATCAAATTTCGAAGAACCGATGCACACTCATTCATCGGTTTTTTTTGTGTCTTATTTTCTGAAAATGACCGCCAGTTGTTCAGTTATTTATAAATTTGAACCATGGTAAACTTCCTAAAGAAATATGCAGCTTTGATCTGGGCGAAAAACCACGTCCGGAAAGCAGAAAAGTTCAAAAAAAATGCGGAAAACGATCAGGAAAAGCTTCTTTTATCCTTAACGGAAACTGCGAAAAAAACGCTTTTCGGAAGAGAACACGATTTTGAAAACATCAAAACGGTAAAGGATTTTCAGGAACGTGTTCCGGTTTCGGATTATGAGGATCTTAAACCTTACATCGAAAGGGTAAAAAAAGGGCAGGCAAATATTCTCTGGACCGATACTCCCGAATATTTTGCCAAAACTTCAGGAACCACTTCAGGATCTAAATACATCCCGATTTCAAAAGAAGGAATGCCTTTTCAGGTAAAAGGAGCTCAAAGTGCATTGTTTCATTATATAGCCCAAAAAAACAACGCCGATTTTGTACAGGGAAAAATGATCTTTTTACAGGGAAGTCCTGAACTGGAAGAAGTGTACGGAATAAAAACCGGAAGACTATCCGGAATTGTAGCCCATCATATTCCCGATTATTTGCAGAAAAACAGACTTCCGAGCTGGGAAACCAACATCATCGGAGACTGGGAAACCAAAGTGGATAAAATCGTAGAGGAAACCGAAAAGGAAAATATGACGCTGATCTCCGGAATTCCGCCATGGCTGATTATGTATTTTGAAAAGCTGATTGAAAAACACGGTAAAAAAATAAAACAGATTTTCCCTAATCTTCAGTTGATTGTTACGGGGGGCGTTAATTACGAACCCTACCGCGACAAAATGGAAGAACTTTTAGGAGGAAAAGTGGATATTGTACAGACTTTTCCTGCTTCGGAAGGTTTTTTTGCATTTCAGGATGATTACACGAAGGAAGGCTTACTGCTATTAACGAATCATGGGATTTTCTATGAATTTATTCCTCTGGAAGAATACGGGCGCGTCGACTCCGATCAGCATAGCACAAAAAGACTGACCTTAAAGGATGTTGAACTGAATAAAGATTATGCTTTAATTTTAACAACAAATTCAGGACTTTGGGCGTATTCCATTGGAGATGTCGTGAGATTTATCGATAAAAATCCGCACAGAATTCTCGTGAGCGGAAGAACGAAACATTTTACCTCAGCTTTTGGAGAACACGTAATCGCCTTTGAAGTGGAGGAAGCCATGAAAGCCACGCTGGAAAAATATCCTGCACAGATTACAGAGTTTCATCTTGCACCACAGGTAAATCCCGATGAAGGACTTCCCTATCATGAGTGGTTTATTGAATTTGAAAAAGAACCTGAGAATTTAAATTTGTTCAAGAACGAACTTGATGATCAGCTCAGAAAGCGCAATACGTATTATGATGATTTAATTTCAGGAAATATTCTGCAGAAACTTCACCTCACTTCTCTGAAGAAAAATGCTTTCCACGAATATGCAAAGTCTCAGGGAAAACTGGGCGGACAAAATAAAACGCCAAGACTTGCAAATGACAGAAAAATCGCCGATTTATTAGAAATTTATAAACTTTAAGCACATTTTTTTGATTCCGGAAACGTATATTCGAAAAAAATTATAAATTTGGAAAACTAAAAAATAATAATGAAAGCATCTGTACTTTTAAAATCATCTTTATTAACGTCGTTATTTGTAATTTCATCTTGTGCAACCACAAAGTATAGTATGGATACTGCTAAAAATGATTATTCTAATCTGGAGGCAGGAAAAGTGTATACTGTAATGATGAGAGATGGTTCCAAAAATCGAAAAATGTTATTCCGTAACGTGGAAGGAGATAATCTTATCGGAACGAAAGGAAAGAAAGACAGTACAGTAGTAACCATTCCTAAAGCCAATGTTGCTGCCGTAAGAGACAGCAGAAAAGCAAGAATTACAACCGGAGCCACCATTATCGGAGCAGCAGGAGTTGCCGCTTTGGTATTTAGTGCTTCAAGAGCAGACTAAAATAGATTTTATCTTTTAAGTCTCATTTAATTTTTCATTTAAAAAAATGACCATAACAGTAGCCTCAAGTTAATATTTGAGGCTATTTTTGTCGGATGATTTCATTTACCCCGCTTCAGACATTGCAAAATGTCGAATTCAGAAACCTTCTTACAGGCAGATTTTTTATCGTTTTAGCTTTCAGAATGCTCGCTACTTTACTTGGATGGTGGGTGTATCAGTTAACAAAAGATCCTTTTTCAATTGGTTTAATCGGACTTTCCGAAGTAATTCCCGCGGTAAGCTGCGCTTTGTACGCCGGTCATGTTATTGATATGAATGAAAAAAAACGGTTGCTCCTGATCTGCAATTACGTCTACATTTTTTTAATCAGCCTTTTACTGATTCCTGCTTTTTTCAATGTTAAAATGCATTTTTCGGGACATGAGATCACTTACTTTATTTACGGAGTTATTTTTTTTACCGGTATTGCGAGAGCCTTCATCGGACCCATTATTCCTGTGATGATTCCCAAAATTGTAAAAAAAGAAAATCTTCCGAATGCCGTTACCTTAAATCAGGCAACATTTCTCATCTCTTCCGTTTGCGGACACGCGGTCGGAGGTTTTCTAATCGGCTATTTTGGTGTAAAGTGGACGCTGGTTGTTATCATTTCGTTAATCTTTTTGGCTTCATTATTCTTTTTTCAGTTAAAAAAACAACATTCCGAATACAAAAAAGAGAATATTAACGTTATGAATAGTATGCGGGAAGGAATTTCGTATATTTTTAAAACAAAAGAAATTCTCGGAGCGCTGTGTTTGGATATGTTTGCCGTTCTTTTCGGAGGTGCTGTTGCCATGATTCCGGTTTATGCAACAGATATTCTGAAGGTAGGAGCGGAAGGATTCGGGTTACTGAATGCCGCATCTGATATTGGATCAATGTGCATCATCACCATTTTATCGGTTATTCCGTTAAGAAAAAATCAAGGTAAGATTTTACTTGGTGTGGTTACAGGTTTTGGGCTTTGTATTATCGGCTTCGGGCTTTCAAATCTGTATTGGCTTTCATTCCTTTTCCTTGTAATGAGCGGAATGCTGGATGGGATTTCGGTAGTGATCAGAGGAACGATTGTTCAGCTAAAAACGCCGGACAACATCAGAGGAAGGGTACTGAGCGTAAACTCAATCTTTATTATGTCGAGCAATGAAATGGGACAGTTTGAGAGCGGATTATCTGCAAAATTACTGGGAGTTGTACGTTCTGTAGTTTTCGGAGGAACCATGACGGTGCTTATTGCAGTTATTGTGGGGGCGACTAATCCAAAATTGAGAAAAATGGAATATTAGGGCAATATACACGTTTTTATTAAATAAATCTTAAAAACTTCAAATTAAAGTTAATAATTTTTTATATTTGTCTATAAAATATTTTCTATTATGGTAAAAAAACTATCTATTCTCCTTTCTATGGTGGTGGCTTCTTACAGCTTTGCTCAAACCTCCGCTGAGAAAGGTATGGAGACTCAGATTGCAAAATTGGAGTCTGCCAAAAAATCTGAAGACTTTCAGCAGTCTAAGGATTATTTCATGAAATATGTAAATACCCTTTCCAGAGGAACCGAAACAAAAAAAGAAGACTGGAGAGCCTATTATTACACTGCTTTATCATTGGTAAGAGCGGAAATCAGTGCTCAAAGACAAGGTACTGCTCAAAATATTGAAGAAACTTCAGGATTGGCAGAAAAATATCTTGCAGGCGTATTTGTAAAAAATCCTAATAATGCGGAAGCCAATATTCTTTTGGCTCAGATATATTTACTTAAATCATCAACTAATCCGGCGGACAGTGCTGCCAATTTATCAAAAGCTAATGAATATCTTGCAAAAGCAGCTTCTGATGATAAAAATAATCCCAGAATTGATATTATAAAAGGTGAGATTGCCTTGAATTCTGATAAAGAAACGGCAAAAACGTATTTCAATTCAGCATTGGCTAAATTTAAAACGTATAGTAAGAAATCCAGTCTGGATCCAAACTGGGGAAGAGATGATGTTAACTACTATCTTTCTACCCTTAAATAATCTGTCATAATCAAGATAAATTCGACTATTATGAAAAAAATCTACCTTATATTACTGTTAATCTTTTCACAATTCTTCTTTGCACAATCAGACTGTGCTTCTGCAATAAGAGTATGTGGAAACTCAGATATTTCTTATTTTCCTACGGGTCCCGGAAGTGTGGATGATCAGGTAAATGCCAACGGAAGCTGTTTAAGTGCAAACGAGCACTATTCGGTTTGGTATGAGTTTACCGTTGCAACAGCCGGAACGTTAACATTTACGATTTCTCCACAGGCTCCTTATACCGCGGATTATGATTTTGCTGTATACGGACCTAATAAAACCTGCGGTACAAAAGGTGCTCCTATTCGTTGTAACTATGCAGGTGCACAAGCTTTTCCTAACCAGACCGGATTACAGACAGGTCTTACTGCAAACTCTGGAGCATGGAGTCCTGCGCTGAATGTTCTTCCGGGAGAAACCTATTATCTTATTGTGGATAACTGGTCCGGAGCAAATGCGGCGATGGCATTTTCATTAACCTGGGGAGGAACGGCAACGTTAACTTCACCGTTCAACGATCCTGCGATTCAGCCTAACCCGTTTAATCCTATCGGAATTCCGGGAGCTACTGCTTCAGATCCTAGAATCATCGAAGTTTGCGACATTTCGGCTCCTTACAATTTCCAGACAAACAGTGCCAATATTGTTAATGGCAACCCTAACTTCTATGTAAAATATTACAGAACATCCAATGATGCTTTAGCGGATACCAATGCTATTACTTCTCCAATTGTTATAAATACAACCAGTACCTATTATTATACAATTCGTTATCTGGATCCAACGAATCCTAATAACCCGACGAATAAATGTTTCAACGTAAATGCATTTAAATTTAAGGATGTTACCTTTAAAGCTACAAATGCAAGTTTAACATCTTGTAATAACAACAACAACGGGGTTGCAGTATATGATCTTACTTCCACAACATTATATACACCAAACCCGAATTATACGTATGTTATAAAGTATTATCCAACACTTGCAGACGCTAATAACGGAACCAATGAAATTTTGAATCCGGCAGCTTACACATCGTCTACAGGAGATGTATATGCAAAAATTACAACCAATTTAGGATGTTCTGATATTGCAAAAATCACCTTAAACTTCTTCCCTGTTGTTGTGGTAACAGATGCAACGTTAAGATCTTGTTATCTTGACACCAATCCTGCAATGGCAACTTTTGATCTTACTTTGGCTCCTGTAACAACTCAGGCAGGAACAAAAACATATTATCCGTCACTTACGGATGCTATCAACGGAACGAATGCGATCCTAAATCCTAGTACCTATACTGCTCCGAACGGTGTAGCATACATTAAAGTAACCAACGGAAACGGATGTTATGCAGTAGCAAAAGTAACTTTAATTGTTCTTCCGCCGGTTTATTCAAGCGTACTTGAAGATAAGATTATCTGTATGGAAGATAAGACAACTTTAGATGCAGGACCTGGATTTACCGCGTACAAATGGAGTACAGGAGCTACCACACAGGCAATTAACAATGTAACAGTTGGAACTTACTGGGTTGAGCTTAAAACAGGAAACTGCGTTACAAAACAGACTGTAAAAGTTTATCCTTCTGAACAGCCGGTAATTTCCAGCATCGATATTACAAACAATACAATAACTGTAAACGTAATCGGAGGAACTGCTCCTTACAAATATTCTTTAGACGGAATTAAATGGCAGGATTCAAACGTTTTTGAAAATGTTGCCAGAGGAGACAATACTGTTTATGTGAAAGATGGTTACGACTGTGATCCTCTTACGGTAACTGTAGTTGTTCCAAACCTAATCAACGTGATTACTCCAAACGGAGACGGTGTAAATGATGTGATCGACTATTCTGCTTTAGCAGGAAAGCAAGGTCTTGTTCTAAGCATTTTCGACAGATACGGAGTAAAAGTTGGCCAGGCTGATAAATCCAACGGATACAAATGGGACGGAACTACCAATGGTAAAAAAATACCTACCGGAACTTATTGGTATACCGTAGAATGGAAAGAGAATGACAAGAAAAATACACCATTCAAATTCTCAGGATGGGTGATGGTTAAAAACAGAGAATAAACACCATAAATTAAATAAAAAACCGCTTGGAAAAAGCGGTTTTTTTCACATCATAAAGTCTAATATATTTTTAAAATCTTTCTAATGAAGAAATTATTACTGCTGACTATTTTATTCCTGTCGCAAATGGTTTTCTCGCAATCAGATTGTATTTCAGCAATTCCTGTTTGTGGAAATTCAGACATTTCTTATAATCCGAGCAGTTCAGGAACCGTTCAGGAAGCCACTTCAGGAAGCTGTCTTGCCGATGAGCATTATTCTGTATGGTATGTTTTTACCGCTGCCACAACAGGTACTATAGAATTCACCATCACCCCAAATACCGTTCCGGGTGTAACGCATTATGATTATGATTTTGCGGTTTACGGCCCCAACATCAATTGTGCGACATGGGATTTTGGAAACGCGATTAAATGTAATTTTTCCGGAACCAGCGGTCCTACAGGATTAAGCTCAACAATCACGGGAAGCCAGTGGGAAACTCCGCTGAACGTAATTGCGGGAGAAACTTATTATCTTCTTATTGATAATTATATTCCGAGTAATCCGTATGGGTTTTCTTTAACGTGGGGAGGAACTGCATCTTTAACTTCTGCATTCAACAATCCTGCGTTAACGCCAAATCCGTTTATTACACCGGGAACACCTGCTGCAAACCCGGCAGATCCTAATGAAATTTTAAAATGTGCTTTACCCTCAATGTTCGATTTCAGCACATTGTCTACAGGAATTATCAATGGTAATCCAAACTTCTCGGTAACTTATCATTTAACAAGTAATGATGCGATTACAGGAACAGCGCCTATTACAACGCCGATCATGGTAAATGCTACAACAATTTATTATTACAGACTTAAATATGTAGATCCGAATAACCCGAATAACCCGATAAACGGATGTTTTCAGGTTGGGAAATTCAAATTCAGATCAGGTAATATTGTTGTAAATAATGCTACGATTACTTCTTGTAACTACGACAATACAGGAATCGGTTATTTCGATTTAAATTCCGCAAACGTATACGGACCGACCAATGTTCTGAAAAAATATTATCCTACAATGGCGGATCTTACGGCAGGAACCAATGAAATAACAACTCCGTCTTCTTATGCATCTCAGGCTCCTAAAACTGTCTTTGTAAAAATTACAACCAATGAAGGATGTACTGCAAATGCAGAAATAACTTTGCAGTTCTTACCAGCACTTGCTGTAGTTCCGGCTACTGTAAAAGCGTGTAACAACAACAATGCAGGAACAGGTGTTTTTGATCTTACAGCTCCTGATGTTTATCCTACATCTACAAACGTAACGAAAAAGTACTATCCTACTTTAGCAGACCTTAATGCAGGAACCAATGAAATTACCAATCCTGCAGCCTACACTTCTGCAGCTCCGAAAACAGTATATGTAAGAGTGAGAAATCCTCAGGGATGCACAGGTTACAACCAGATTAGTTTACAGTTTAATCCGGTAGTAACGGTAAATGATGCTTCCATTGAAGAATGCTACATTGAATCTAATGTAACGACTGCTTCATTTAATTTAACTGTACCAAGTGTAACGACACAGACAGGACACACCAAGAGATATTACAAAACGCAGGCAGATGCTATTGCAGGAATTAATGAAATTTTAAATCCTACAACATATATTTCAACAACAGCCGTGGTTTATGTAAAAGTAATCAGCATAGAAAACTGTTATGCCATTGCAAAAATCAACCTGAAAGTTTTACCTCCGGTACAATCAGCCGTACTGAAAGATAAGATCATCTGTATTGAAGATAAAACAACGTTAGACGCAGGACCTGGTTTTGATGCTTATGAATGGAGCACGGGAGCAACGACTCAGTCGATATCCAATGTTTCTGCAGGAATCTACACGGTAAAACTGAAAACAGGAAAATGCTGGACATTACAGCAGGTGAAGGTTACCGCTTCAGTACAGCCTGTTATTACAAGTATAGACATCAACAATGATTCATTTACAATTAATGCAACAGGAGGAAAAGCGCCTTATAAATATTCTATCGACGGAGTAAACTGGCAGGATTCCAATGTTTTCACAGGTCTTCCGAGAGGTGAAAACAAAGCATATGTAAAAGATGCTTATAACTGTAGCCCGATCAGTGTTCAGGTAACGGTTCCGAATCTTCTGAATGCCATTACGCCAAACGGAGATAACAAAAACGACTATATCGATTATTCTGCTTTAGCATATAAAAAAGATTTGGTTTTCACGGTTTTCGACCGATACGGAAACATGATTTATAAAGCAGACAAGATCAGAAACTACACATGGGACGGAACTTCCGGTGGTAAGAAAATCGTTACAGGAACGTATTGGTACACGATAACGTGGACAGAAAATGATAAGGATAATACACAAACGAAATACAGCGGTTGGGTATTGGTAAAAAACATCCAGTAATCATTTAATCTGATTTTCAAAACATTAAATCACCTCATTTTTGGGGTGATTTTTTTATTCTCTCTGCAAAGCCTTTCTGAATAACGGTTTCAAAAGTTATCCACAATTTTTTGTTAGTTACTCCGTTTCATTTGCTTTTCAAAAAAACTATCTTTGCACTATTATGGCGCAGAAAGAAACATTATCTTCTTTGACGAACGGAAATTTTGCAAAAGAACTCTCCATTGCAGACGGGAAAATGCCTCCCAATGCTCTGGATTTTGAACGATTGGTGATTGGTACTTTTTTAATTGATAAAAAAGGGCTCGATCATTCCATCGATTTGCTTACCCCTGAAGTTTTCTACGATCCGAGACATCAGGTTATATTTTCTACCATTTTAAAATTATACGAAGGCAACCAGCCTGTCGATTTAATGACGATTATTCAGGAGCTTAAAAAAGAAGGAAAGTTAAGCTCTGCCGGCGGAGACAGCTACATCATCGATCTTACGATGGGAGTAAGCTCTTCTGCCCATATTGAATACCACGTCCGTATTATTCTTGAAAAATATATTCTTCGAAGCTTAATTAATGTTTCGGCAAACGTAATTGATGCTTCCTATAAAGAATCTACAGATGTTTTTGAACTTCTGGATAAAGCCGAGCAGTCTTTTTTCGAGATCACAAACGGAACCATTAAAAAAGGATTCGATACCGCCAATTCATTGGTAAAACAGGCAATTGATACCATTAAATCTCTAAAAGACAAAGAAGGACTTTCCGGAGTTCCTTCCGGATTCCGCGATGTGGATAAAGAAACGGGAGGATGGCAAAACTCCGATCTTATTATTATTGCAGCACGTCCTGCGATGGGGAAAACAGCATTCCTTCTGTCGATGGCAAGAAATATTGCAGTGGGACACAAAATTCCTATGGCTCTGTTCTCGCTTGAGATGGCATCAGTACAGCTTATCACAAGGATGATTGCTTCCGAAACAAGAATTTCATCAGAAAAACTCCGAAAAGGAACGCTTGATGATGAAGAGTGGGAAAGACTGTTCTCCAATGTTTCTGAACTGGAAAACGCACCATTATATATTGATGAAACACCATCACTTTCCATTTTCGATTTCCGTGCAAAATGCCGAAGACTTGTCATGCAGCATGGTGTAAGGCTCATCATGGTCGATTATCTTCAGTTGATGACTGCCGGAAGCGGAGGAAAAGGAGGCGGAAACCGTGAACAGGAAATTTCCATGATTTCACGATCTTTAAAAGCGATTGCTAAAGAACTGAATGTTCCTGTTATTGCACTTTCGCAGCTTTCGCGTAGTGTGGAAACCCGTCCCGGAAAAAGACCTCAGCTTTCCGATCTAAGGGAATCCGGAGCAATTGAGCAGGATGCGGATATTGTATCTTTTATTTTCAGACCGGAGTATTATAAAATTACAGTTTGGGATAACGATGAAGAAGGACAGGAAACCTCAACAGAAAATCAGGCGGAATTGATTATTGCAAAACACAGAAACGGTGCAACTGCCGATGTGCGTTTATCTTTCTTAAAACATTTTGCAAAATTCGGTGATATTGAGGCTGCTTTTGACGGAGGAATGAGCGGAGGAGGATATCCATCGAGCTTCGGAAAGCCCGAACCAAGCGGTTTTGATAAAATTAAAACAACCATTCAGCCGGGTGCGGCATTTGATCTTCCCGACAGTTCAAAACTTTCAGGATCTTCAATGAATGATTTTGATGATGACGACGATTTTCCTTTTTAAATTCAGGACTAAGAATAAGGTTAAGAATTAAAAATGAAAATTGAAATATATACCGACGGAGCGTGCAGCGGAAATCCCGGAAAAGGCGGATATGGAATTCTCATGCGTGTCCCTGAAAAAAATTATCAGAAAATATTTTCAAAAGGCTTCCGGAAAACCACCAACAACAGAATGGAACTTTTAGCTGTAATTACGGCTTTGGAAAAACTGAAATCTCCTGACAACGAAATTCATATTTACACAGACAGTAAATATGTTTCGGATGCCATAAACCAGAACTGGTTATCCGGATGGATCAAAAGAGGGTGGAAAAATGTAAAAAATCCCGATCTGTGGCAAAAATTTGTGGCACTTTATAATATACACAAGCCTAAAATGCACTGGATAAAAGGCCATGCAGGACACTTTGAAAACGAATTATGCGACAAACTTGCCGTAACCGCTGCTGCCTCTGAAAATTTAGAGGTCGATTCCTTCTTCGAAAATCTCGAAAATAACACTTTGTTTTAATCTAAAATTACAAGATTCGGAAAAACACTTTTCAGTATTCTTTCATTTTTATTATCATTTATTACAAAATAAATACTAAATAAGGTAAATTTAATATTAAATACATATTATTTAATCAGGATTTAATATATTTACACGTCTAATTTTAAGTATACTAATAAATGAATAAAAATTTACTCCTGTATTTATCCCTCTTCTTATTTTGCTGCTTCGGAAAAATTTCGTCGCAAACCTATCAGCTTACCGGAAATCCCGTAAACACAACAGGCTGGAATATCGTTCCTGCCGCTGTTGTAAATACAGACTTCATCCAGCTTACCGCAGACCAGATCAGTCAGGTAGGAGGCATCAAATTAGACTCTCCCATCAATCTAAAATACTGCGATAAATGGAGAGTGGAATTTGATTTCAGAATCGACGGAAACGGAACAACGGCTTACGGAAGAGGAGACGGTATTGCTTTTTGGTATCTGGCAAATCCACCCGCTTCTTACACCTCTGGCGGAGGATTGGGAATTCCTGCAAACTCTACCGGATTAATGGTAGGTTTTGACATCTTTAATAATACCACAGAAGCACAGATGAGCAAGGTTCATATTTTATATGGAACCAATAATACAACAGGATCAAACATCGAATACAACAACACTGCCGGAAGTACATTTCACTCTCCGGATCTTAATCCTACCCAGCCTTTTGTAGGAACTACTTTCAGACACGTTGAAGTAAACGGACAGGTAAATCCTGCGGCTCCTGCAAGCTGGATCATCACCCTGAAAATCGACGGAACTACGATTGTAAGCCAGTCTTTTGCTCCTTCCGGAGCAGCTGCTACCATGACGACCGGTTATTTCGGATTTTCTGCTTCTACAGGAGGAGCAAGCGCAAGACAATCTATTAAAAACGTAAAAGTTTATATTGATAAAGTAGCCCTTAACCAAACTTTGGTTACGGATACGTTTTGTCCGAATCCTGCAACAGGACAAGGAACAGTGAATTTAACGTCTTATCAGGGACAGTTTGTAACCAATCCTGCCAATTATACGTTCTCATACAGTGTAGGCGGAACTCCGATTACAAATCCTACCAACTATCAGTTCAGTGCAAATACTTCAGTTTCTGTTTTAATTAAAGACAATACAGGATTGCTTTGTGATAATCCGGACGGAAAAATTCAGTTAAATCTTTCTCCATTCACAGCGACCCCAGCAACGCTTACGGAATGCAATAACAACAATACAGGAACGGCAACCTACAATCTTACGCTTGCCAATGTAAATGAACCGACGGGTTCTACCAAGAAGTATTATAAAAATATGGCAGATCTGAACGCCGGAACCAATGAAATTACGAATCCTACCGCTTATACTTCTGCAGCAGGAACCGTATATGTAAAAGTAACAACTCCGCTTGGCTGTCAGGGTTCCGCTGCAATCACTTTGGCGTTTTATCCACAGATCGCCACTACAGATGTCACTTTAGAATCTTGTTTTATTGATAATGCACCGACAACAGGTTTATTTAATCTTACACAGGCAAACGTAACTTCTGCAACAGGCGTTACCAAAAGATATTTTAAAACACAGGCAGATGCATTAGCGGGAACCAATGAAATTCTGAATCCTGCAGCTTACGTAAGCACATCATCCGTAGTGTATGTAAGAATTACTAATGTAACGAATTGCTGGACGCTTGCAAAAATTACATTAAAAGTTTTAGCACCGATCTATTCTTCCGTATTAAAAGATAAAATCATCTGTATCGATGCGAAAACCACTTTGGATGCCGGTTCGGGCTTTGACAGTTACTTATGGAGCACAGGAGCAACAACTCAGTCTATTGCGAATGTAACGCCGGGAATCTACTGGGTACAGCTTAAATCAGGAAGATGTACAACACAGCAGACTGTAAGGGTAAATCCTTCGCAACAACCCGTAATTGCTACAATTGATATAAAAAACAACACGATTACCGTGAATGTGAAAGGAGGAAAAACACCATATCAATACTCTTTAGACGGGATAAACTGGCAAGATTCTAATGTCTTCACAGGTCTTGCAAGAGGTGAAGTGGTCGTATATGTAAAAGATGCATACAATTGTACTCCAATTCAAGTTCAGATTACAGTTCCGAATCTTCTGAATGCCATTACTCCGAATGGAGATAATAAAAATGATTACATTGATTATTCTGCATTGGCGTATAAAAAGAATTTGGTATTCACGGTATATGACAGATACGGAAATAAAATGTACGAAGCCGACAAGATCCGAAACTACAAATGGGACGGAACTACAGGTGGCAAAAAAGTAATGACAGGAACTTACTGGTACACGATTATCTGGAATGAAAATGACAAAAACAGCACTCAGACCTCTTACAATGGCTGGGTTCTGGTAAAAAATATAGAATAACACTTTTAAAGATCATTCGAAAAACGGATGATCTTTTTTTATGCCTTATTTAGAAGAAATATTTTATTTTAAACTAATTTAATTCACATTCAATTCTTAAATTTGAATTATGAATTATTTAGAGGCTTTAAGCAGAAGATACTCTGTAAAAAAATTTAATCAAGAAATTATTCCTCAGGAAATTTTGCATAATATTCTTGAATCAGGAAAATTATCGGCAAGCTCTCTCGGTCTTCAGCCTTACGAAATCCTTATTGTGGAAAGTGAGGAAATGAAGCAGAAATTAATTCCGGCGTTCTACAATCCGTCACAGATTTCCACCTGTTCCCATCTCATTGTTATTGTTTCCAAAAAAATCGTGGACGACAATTACATTAACGGTTATTTCCGACACATTTCAAAAGTACGGGAAACACCGTTGGAAACACTGGATCTTTTTAAAAACAGCATCAATCAGCATATTAATCAAAAAACACAGGATGAAATTTTCAACTGGGCAGAAAAGCAGTCTTACATCGTTCTGGCAAATCTCATGTATGCAGCAGCGATAGAAAATATAGACACCTGCCCCATGGAAGGCTTCCGACAGGAACTTATAGAAGAAATTCTGGAGATAAATCCTGATACCGAAAAAGTAAGTGTAACCCTCGCTTTGGGATACCGTTCGGAGGAAGATCATTTCCAGCACATGAAAAAAGTAAGAAAACCAAACGAAAAATTGTTTAAATTTATTTAACCATTTAGACAATTGTCTTAAACTAAGGATATGATAAAAGCGGATGTACTGGTAATCGGTTCCGGAATTTCGGGACTCTCCTATGCCATAAAAATTTCTGAGCAGCTTCCTGATGCCAAAATAATCATCGTAACAAAATCGGACGAAGATGAAAGCAATACCAAATATGCACAAGGCGGTCTTGCGGTGGTTACAGATTCTAAAAATGATAACTTCGAAAAACATATTGCCGATACGATGCGTGCCGGAGACGGCGAAAACAAACGCGACGTCGTTGAAATGGTGGTTACCGAAGCACCTGCAAGATTTAATGAAATTGTAGAATGGGGGGCTAATTTTGACAAGAAAAACGGCGAATTTGCCTTAGGAAGAGAAGGAGGACATACGGAAAACCGAATAGTACATCATAAAGATATTACAGGTTTTGAAATCGAAAGGGCACTTTTGCAAACCGCAAAAAGCAGTCCGAATATTGAGATTCTCGATCATCATTATGTAATTGATATCATTACGCAGCATCACGTTCCGGGAAAAGAACTGAATGAAGGAGATATCCATTGCTACGGAGCCTATATTCTGGATGAAAAATCCAAAACCATTAAAAAAATCACCTCAAAAATAACACTTGTTGCAACCGGAGGAGCTGGACACGTTTACAAAAACACTACTAATCCGACGATCGCAACCGGAGACGGAATTGCTTTTGTGGCAAGAGCAAAAGGAAAGGTTTCCAATATGCAGTATTATCAGTTTCATCCGACTGCTCTGTACAGCAAGCTCGACGGAATGCTGTTTTTAATTTCAGAAGCCGTTCGTGGTGACGGAGCCAAATTAAGAACCAAAAGAGGCGAGAAATTCATGCATAAATATGATGAACGTGAAGAACTCGCTTCCCGGGATATCGTTGCCAGAGCCATCGATGCGGAAATGAAAATTACCGGTGACGAATTTGTAGGTCTGGATTGCCGTGAAATGGATCATGAAAAATTTCTTGAACATTTCCCGAATATTTATAAAAAATGCAAAGACGAAGGAATTGATCCTTTCAGCCAGCTTATTCCCGTCGTTCCCGCCTGTCATTATCTGATGGGAGGAATTGAAGTTGACCGCGACGGACAGTCTTCTATCCGAAATCTTTTTGCGGTAGGAGAATGTACCAATTCCGGTCTTCACGGAGCGAACAGACTGGCTTCCAACTCATTATTAGAAGGACTGGTTTTCGGACATAATGCCGCAATGAAAACTGTTGAACTTTTAAATGAAAATAATTTCAACTTCGATGATCTGAAAGCTGTTCCGGAGTGGAATGAAGAAGGCATGAAAATAATGGACGAAATGGTGATCGTTTCTTACCTGAGAAAACAGCTTCAGGAAATGATGAGCGATCTTGTAGGGATTGTACGCAGCAACCGCCGTCTGAATATGGCTTTGCAAAAACATCAGGAAATCGCTGCCGCAGTAAACGAAATTTACCACTACTCTATCCTTTCACCACAGTTATCGGAGCTCAGAAACTTAACAACCGTTGCCCACCTCATCATTACGCAGTCTATGGAAATGACGGAGAATAAGGGTGCGTTTTATAATAAAGATCTGGTTTAAGGAGTGGACAAGCAGTATGGAAATCTTCAGTCTGAGAATTTTAACCATCATGAATCTTTTAAACTTTTTAAGAGTCATGTTGATTCTTATCGTTCTCATCGTACTTGGTTTTCTTATTTTTGGAAGCAAGCATCATGATGAAATCTATTTTCTAGGCTGGATGTTCATTTTAGCGGCTGTATCTATTGGGGTTCGATTCTTTAATTATATAAAGAAAAATATCATTTCAAGAGCAAAATATCCTCTTCCATTAAATCTATTGTGCAATATACTTACAATGGGAAAACCTTATTATTTTGGAAAAGATCAATTCGATCTGGATGAAATTATAAATGATAACAAACTTCCTCAGACATTTTATTATATCAACAATCATCAACATCCGATTTTAGAATTTAAAAGAGATAAACTTCTTTTTCATGGGACAGAATATCAGTGGAAAAATTTGAACTGGAAATATTTTCTGTACATAGAAAATCCTGATGCTTACAAACCGCAAGGAAAATATTTAATAGAATTTACAGCAACCAATCAAGACAATATCCGAATAAAAAATAAAATTGAATTCGAAAAAATAAAAGCTGATGAAAATGAAGTAATTTTGCTTTTTGTTATTCACGATTTGTTATTCGGAACAAAAGCATCTTATTATTACTAAAATTAAAAATATGAAAAGACCGGCATACGTAACCGATAAAGTTTTAAAACAGTTTATTAAAAACGCTCTTGAAGAAGATATTCAGGATGGTGATCATTCTACGCTTTCCACGATTCCGAAAGATTTGGAACAAAGTGCAAAACTACTGGTAAAACAGGATTGCATTCTTGCAGGAGTAGAACTCGCTGAAATTATTTTTAAAACTTTTGATAAAAACTTAAAAGTTGAAACTTTTGTAAAGGATGGAGATGCAGTAAAATTTGGAGATATTGCTTTTATCGTAACCGGAAGCGCAAGATCAATCCTTTCAACAGAAAGACTGGTATTAAACTGTATGCAGCGAATGAGCGGAATTGCAACGTTAACGCACGACTGGGATTCCAGACTCATCGGCACCAAAACAAAACTTCTGGACACAAGAAAAACAACTCCCAATTTCAGGGTATGCGAAAAATGGGCAGTTGCTATTGGCGGCGGAACCAATCACCGATACGGTCTTTATGACATGATTATGCTGAAAGACAACCATATTGATTATAACGGAAGCATTACGAATGCCGTAAAAATGGCAAAAGATTACATCAAAAAGAACAAGAAAAAACTTAAAATAGAAGTTGAAACCAGAAATCTGGAAGAAGTTCAGGAAGCAATTGATGCAAAGGTAGACAGAATCATGCTCGACAACATGGATGTAAAAACTATGAAGAAAGCAGTAAAGCTAATTAACGGTTCCTGTGAAAGCGAAGCTTCAGGCGGAATTACCCGTGACCAGCTTAAAGAAATCGCTTCTACAGGCGTTACCTACATCTCTGCAGGGGCACTTACCCACTCAGCAGAAAATATGGATTTAAGCCTCAAAGCCGTGAAATAGCATTGAATTTTTATTAAAAATGATGCCGATTTGTTAAAAATTCAATAATGTGATTTTTTTCATGCGAAATCTCAATTATTATTCAATACATTGTAAATCAATATTTTAAACCTTATTAAGAACCTTTAAAAATTAACATACAGTTAATATTAGTTAAAATAAATTTCCTCAATTTTGCAGAAAATTAAATCTAACTATTACTAACGATTATGAAATTAATCAACAAATCAATGCTAACTGCGATAATTACATTATCCACAGCTAGTGTTTATTACGCTCAACAGGTTAAGGATACTGCAAATACAAGATCCAAAGACATTGAACAGGTTGTACTAACTGGAGTTGCTGATATTGCTAAAGACAGAAAAACTCCTGTAGCAGTTTCAACAATCAAAGCAGCACAAATCGTTGAAAAACTAGGTAATCAAGAGTTCCCTGAAATCCTAAACACTACGCCATCTGTTTATACAACAAAAGGTGGTGGTGGTTTTGGAGACGGAAGAATCAATATTCGTGGTTTTGCCAACGAAAATATCGCTGTTATGGTAAATGGTATGCCGGTTAACGATATGGAAAACGGACAGGTTTATTGGAGTAACTGGGCAGGTATGTCTGATGTAACTTCTGCAATACAGGTACAAAGAGGTCTTGGAGCATCAAAATTAGCGATTGCTTCAGTTGGTGGAACAATTAATATTTTAACTAGAGCTGCTGACAAAAAAAGAGAAGGAACTGTTTCTTTAGGTTTAGGTAATGATGGTTATCTAAAAACTTTATTTGCTTATAACACAGGTAAATCTGCGAATGGATGGTCTACATCATTCTTAATGAGTAGAACAGCTGGTGCAATGTATTTGGATGGATCAGATTTTGAAGCATACAACTATTATCTTGCTGTAGGTTATAAACCAAATGATAAACATGATTTTCAATTTACATTTACAGGGGCACCACAATGGCACAACCAAAACTTCACAAATACTATCGCAACATACCTAGATATGGGTGATGGAAAATTAGACGGAGTAAAAAGTGAAGACCCTAATAGAAAATATAATTCAAACTGGGGAACTTTAAATGGTGAGCAGTATACAACAAATAGGAATTACTATTCAAAGCCTATCATGTCTTTCAACTGGGATTGGAAAATATCTGAAACATCTAAATTGGCAACCGTAGCGTACGCTTCTTTCGGTAGAGGAGGAGGTACAGGTGCTATTGGTACAATCAATGGTAAAACTATTTTCAATTTAGCAAAAACTGCTGACGGACAAATTAGGTTTGATGACATTGTACGTTGGAATCAAGGAGCTGTAGTTTCTGATTTTACTGTAGGAACGACCTCTAATGCTCCTGCAAATACTTTCCCAGCTGGCCCAGGAGTAAACGTCTCAGATTCTCCCTCTGCATCTTCTGCTGCAACAAGCTTCAGAAATGGAAACGGAATCACTATGAGAGCAAACGTAAATTCCCATAACTGGTATGGAGTTTTATCTAACTTTAATCATAAATTAAGTGAAGAGCTTAATTTCTCAGTGGGAATTGATGCAAGATATTATTACGGATATCATCCTGGAATTGTTACTAATTTCCTAGGAGCAAATTCTTTATTAGAAAGAAGAGATTTAAATACTACTACAAATCCTAATTCACTAGTTGGACTCTCCATTACACAAGCTTATTCTCCTACACCTTCTGCAAATCCTTTTGCAAAAGCGGTAAAAGATAAATCGCAAATAGCGAATAGAAATTATGACGGCGAAGTTCTTTGGTATGGAGGTTTTGGTCAATTAGAATATTCTAAAAATAATTTTTCAGCTTTTATACAAGGTGCAATCTCTAATCAAGGTTTCCAGAGGATAGATAATTGGATTGTTGATGGTGTAACTGTACAAAGTGGGCAAACTGTTAATAGAAAATCAGGTTTCAAAAATATCTTAGGATATAATTTCAAGACAGGTGCAAATTATAATTTAAATCAAAATCATAATGTATTTGGAAATGTAGGTTATATATCTAGACAACCATTCTTTAATGGGGTTTATCCAAGTAACAGACAAGTTGTAAACCCTAACCTTACTAATGAAAAAATATTTTCAGCAGAACTAGGCTATGGTTACAGATCATCAAATTTAAGAGCAAATGTAAACTTATTCAGAACATCTTGGAAAGACCGTTTCCAAAGAAGAACAAATCTTACTGTTACTGATGCAAATAATGTTACAGTTCAAAATGCATATGCAGAAGTTTCTGGAATTGAGCAAATCCACTACGGTGCAGAATTTGACGCTACATACTCTATCGGTCAATATGTTGATTTAGAAGGAATGTTCTCTTGGGGAGATTACAGATATCACGGTAATGCCCAAGGTACAGTATTTGATGATAACAACAATCCTGTAAATTTAAAATCAGGATCAAACGTTACTACATTAGCATTAGACAATGTAAAAGTTGGGGATGCTGCTCAAATGACAGCTTCACTAGGTGCCACATTCAAACCCGTGAAAGGAATGAGAATAAATGCAAACTGGAGATGGGTAGATCAACTGTATGCTCGTTTTGATGTAAATGCTTTTGATTCTTCACAACAAACTGCAACTTATACACCTCCTGCCTTGGAAAAAGGTGCATTACGTTTACCTAGTTATAATTTATTCGATGTTGGTGCTTCTTATAAATTCGATATTGGAGCAAAACAAAGTTTAACTTTAGGAGCTAACGTATATAATTTATTTGACACAACGTATATATCCGAGGCTACAACAAACAACCACACAGGTCTTAATGCAAATAACTTTACAGGAACAGCTGCACAACAAGCAACTGCACTAGCAAATTACAATGCACAAGGTACTTGGAAAGGAATCCACCAGTCTAATCAGGTTTATTTCGGTTTCGGAAGAACATGGGCTGCTAATATAACTTTCAATTTCTAATAAATACATTAATTAGATTTTATAAATATCAATCCCGGCTTTTCGCCGGGATTTTTTTATTTTTATAAAAAAAATGGAACAAGCATTAGAGGAATTTATAAATTATTGGAAAGCAAAAAAATATGTTACTGGCATTCTATTAAGCGGAAGCTATGCAGTTGGTCTAGAAAATGAAAATTCAGATGTAGACATAAGATTAGTATTTACAAAAAAGCATAAGAAAAGTATAAAAGGAGTTCAACTTATAAATGGATATAAGTTTTCTTATTTAGGAAGACCTCTTCACACAACTTTAAAAAAGTTTTCTTCTGACTTTCTTGCCAATAATAAATTTGAAATAAGAATTTTTAGCATTGGAAAAATTCTTTACGATAAACAAAAAAGCGTTGACTTACTTATTGAAACAGCAAAAGTTTATTTACAAACACCATTTGTTAAAAGAAAAATGGATAAAGAAACCATAGAAATAAACATGTATTCTATTTATTGTAACAAAATATTTTTAGAGTCATTACCAGAGAGTTCACCTTTTTTTTCTTATCATTATTATAATTTTTTCAAGCAAACATTAAAATTTTATGGATCATATCTTGGCTATGAGTACTATATAGATTCAAAAATTGAAAAAATTCTCACAGATACAACATATCAAAAAATATATTTTTGGGATAAATTTCCTGATCAGGATTTTTTAATAATATGGTTAGATAATCTAAATAAAAATGAACGCAATTCAATAATATTAATCTATCTTTATTTAAGTAAAAAAATACTAAATATTGATGAAAAAAAATTCACAATGTTGTGGATTGAATAATTATTTATTTATATTTGTTAGTGTAAATAAAATAATATGGAAAAGAAAAAATTAAATCTTAAAAAAGTTAAGATTGCCAAGTTATCAACATCTTCACTAACTTCAGAAGCGCTTAAAAATGTAAAAGGTGGTGATTGTTTTTATTCAGTAGTGGAGACTGATACTATCACTCCTACCCCTACAACCATGGCTCCAAGCATTACAAGCTGCTGTGTTACAGGAGGAAGCGCAAATGAAGAAACTTGTAATACAAGACAATCTTAAAAAAATGCTTCTTAAAGAAGCATTTTTATTTTTATATGGATAAAAATGAAATTAGACATCAATTAGATTTAATAAATAAGAATATACTAGAAAGCCATTCTAAACAGAATAACATAGGCCTTCTAAACGGTCTAAATGGTTCATCTCTATTCTTAACATTCTATAATAAATATATACTAAAAAATTGTTCTTTATATAAATTAGAAGAAATTTTCAATGTTTGTATAGAAAAAATAAACAATAGCTATAGAACTGCAACATTTTGTGATGGAATCAGTGGGTTTTTATGGACATTAATCTTTCTTCAAAAAAATAATTTTATTGACAGTACAAATGATGAAATATTTGATTCACTGGATGACTATATTATTGAATGGAGTATGTTTTGTATTAATCATAGTAATTTTGATTTTCTTCATGGATCTACGGGAAGTATTATTTATGTAATTAAAAGAATAGAAAATTCACCAGAGAATTTAAAAAAATTTAAACCATTATTAGAAAATTTCATTAAAGGTTTACAAAAAAGATATTATGAAATTATATCATTTAATAATTTTGAAACTATACAAGAGATTAAAAATAGAACATATTTAGGATTGGCTCATGGCATTGCCAGTATTATCTTCACACTAAGTAAATTAATAGAATGCTCACCTTCTTTTGATACTCATAAATACTTGTTAGACTTATACATAAAATTTTTATTTTCAACCATTAAAAAATCTTCAGATAAAATCTCACTTTTTCCATCATGGCTTTCGCAAGAAACCAATATAAATGTTGCGGAATCTGCCCTTTCTTGGTGTACCGGAGATTTAGGAATTGGTATTTCTCTTCTAAATAATGCAGAAATAACTAAAGATAAAAATATTAGGATAAAAGCAATTGAAATCTTAAAACATTCCGCTATGAGACAAGACTATAAAAATTATCAACTTACAGAACCAGGAATATGCCACGGCTACTTTGGAGCCTTTAAAATTTTCACAAGAGCTTATAATCTTACTGGTATAAAAGACTTTTTTACAGCAAAGGAGTTTTGGTTTAGAAAAGGTTGGGAGTACCTTAATGAAAATGAAATGCCTAATGATTTCTCCATTCTTAATGGCCAAGCCGGAATTGGTCTTGCATTGATTGATGCTTACACTGAAACAGATCATAAATGGGGAGAATGCATGTTAATATCTTAATAATTTAAATGAGCCAATTTCCATATAGAGCCTTAGATAATTTTGTTTTAAGAACACCATCAAAATCATTAAGTTCTTTAAAAAATTTATTACGAAAAGAAGATGTCTTAAATGATGAATTGAAACAGTTTTGCTCTGATCCCCATTTTCAAGAAGCATTATTTTTAGCATCTCCAAATCTTTATGAAGTTTTGATAGATTATTTAAAAACTGAAAAACTAACGTCTAAAAAAAGAGACAAACTTAAGCTAAGTTTACTTAAATATATATCCAGAATGTCTTCAAGAAGTACCCCTTTTGGACTATTCTCTGGATATACAATTGGAACTTTTAATCATAACACAGATTTAGAGCTAAATGACATCTCTATGTTTTCGAGATTTACGCGATTAGATATGCAATATCTTGTAGCTTTGTCTAAAAACTTTACAAAAGATAAATCGATAAGAAAAACCTTATTATTTACTCCAAATACTAGTTTATATAAAATTGGAAATCAGTATAGATACATTGAGATCTCTTACTTAGAAAACTTAAAGAGGGTTCATCATATAGAAGCTGTAGAATCAGACAAATATCTTGAATTTATCTTTAAAGTAACAAAAAAAGAAAGCAAATCAATTGATTTTATTGCAAATGGATTAATCAATTTTGATCCTGAAATAACAATAAAGGAAGCATATTTATATATAAATCTGCTTGTTGACAACCAAATTCTTGTTAGCAATATAGATCCAGTTATCATTGGTAAAGACTATTTAGAAATCATAAGAGACTCCATCTCATCAAAAAACGAATTAAAGACTTTAAATTTATTAAATAAATTAATACAGAATCTTGATGAAGAAGTTATAAATCCTGTTCAAAAATACTACAATATCAAAACTGTTGCTGAAAAATTAAAAACTGAAATAGATTTGAAATATTTTTTTCAGACTGACTTAAAAGTTAATTTAAAGAGCAATTTTCTAGAAAGAAAAATATTGAAGGATTTAAAAGAAGGTATCATTTTTTTAAATAAACTATCAATCATTTCTAAAAATACTTCTGAATCATACCTTGACTTATTTAAAACAAATTTCAAAAAGCGTTACGAAGATCAGGAAATACCTCTTGCAAAAGCACTAGATCCTGAATCAGGGATTGGTTATAAACACAGTGATATGAGTGAAATTATTCCTGATAATAACTTTATCGATCACTTAATTATACCGAAGTCAGGAAATAACAAGAATGAAATTCCTTGGAATAATGTTAATGCAATTTTTCATTATAAAATTTCTCAAGCCTATAAAAATAATGACTATATAATTAAATTATATCCAGACGATCTTCCTGAATGGATCGATGAAACATGGGATGATCTTCCTGATACACTATCTTTAATGACCGAGATTGTATGCAATGATGGAATAAAGAAAATAAAAATTTTAGGAACAGGCGGATCTAGCGCTGCAAATCTATTTGGCCGATTTTGCTTATGCGATCGTCAACTTACTGCTCATGTTAATTCGATTATTGATATTGAAAAAAAGATAAATAGCAATGTTATTTTAGCAGATATTTCACATCTTCCTGAATCAAGAATTGGCAATGTAATTTGTAGACCAGCCTTTAACAAATATGAGATTCCTTATCTTGCAAATTCAGTAAAACCTCAGGATTATCAAATATCTATTGATGATATCATGATCTCTATAGTTAATAACAAAATTATACTTAGATCAAAAAAATTAAATAAAATAATTTTGCCCAGATTAACTAATGCCCATAACTTCTCGGCAAACTCACTTCCTATTTATCAATTCTTGTGTGACCTACAACTTCAAGGAAAACGCTCTGGCCTGGGTTTTAGTTTAGGATCTATGGCAAAAAACTACAAATTTATTCCAAGAATAGAGCTTAACAATGTTATTCTTAACCCAGCAGTGTGGAATTTAAGAAAAAAAGATCTGGAAATATTTACTGAAAATTCAAACATTGATTTTGACTTATTAAACGCAGCAAGAATTACTAGAAATAAATGGAAAATGCCCAAGTATATTCTTCTTACCGAAAACGATAATGAGCTATTAATAGATCTGGAAAATAGAGACAGTATAAAAATGATGGTTGATGCAATAGGAGAAAAAGAAAATTTTATTTTTAAAGAATTTTTGTTCACTGATGATAAACAAATTTTACGAAACGCAAATGAATATCATACAAATCAAATTGTAATAACTTTTTACAATAATCAAAAATTATCAAATATTAATAATGGCTAAAGAAATGCAGCGTAATTTTCTAATAGGTGACGAATGGATTTATTATAAATTTTTTTGTGGACACAATGCATCTAATAAAATCATAACAGAAATACTTCAACCTATAACTAAAGAACTTTTAGCAGATAAAATAATTAGCCAATGGTTTTTTATCCGCTACAATGATCCTTCATACCATGTAAGATTCAGAATTAAATTAACAAATCCAAATTATGTAGGGCATGTAATTTTAAGATTAAATGCTTATTTAAAAACATTCGTTTCAGAAGAACTCATTTGGAATGTGGAAATCGACACTTATAAAAGAGAAATCGAGCGCTATGGATCTAAAACAATGCTAATTTCAGAAAATATTTTTTTTTATGATAGTAAAATAATATCTGATTTTATAGAATTTGATGGAAATACAGATAAAATGCATTATAAAAATTTATTTGGTCTTAACTTAATGAACTTCTATCTTGATTCATTCGGTTTATCACTTGAAAGAAAAATTTCTTTTACAGAATCTTTAAAAAACTTATTTTATAAAGAATTTGGTAACGAAAAATACATAAAAAAACAAATAGATCAGGTCTTTAGTAATAATAATATACTAACAACCAACCTATTATTAAATAAAATAACTAAAAGAAATCCTCTAACAAAATATATTTTTTCATATAAGAAAGAAATGCAATTAAATATTAATATGATAAAAAAGTTAGATAATAAAAACGAATTAGATGTTAATATAAATAATTTAATATCTAGTTACATACATATGTCTATTAATAGACTTTTTAAAGCAAACAACCGTTTGCACGAATTAACAATGTATGACTGTTTGTGGCGATACTATAAAAAATTATATTTTATGTCGAAAATTTCTTAAATGCCTAACTATTTAGACGAATTACACTCAATACTATTACAGCAAAAAAATTGTGAAGATTGGGATTCAGGATTGAATGGGAGAAGTGCTGTTGCGCTATTCTTCTTTTATCATTATAAGCTAACCAATAAAATTGATTCGTACAATAGAGGGATTGAATTAATTGAATATGAATTAAATAATTTAAAAAATATTTCAAGCGTAAGTTTATTTAATGGAATTTCAGGTATAGCTTGGTCTATTAATCATTTGTGCGATGAAAACTTATTAGACTTTGTACATGATGAAATACTTCCAAATCTATTTGAAAAATCTCTGAAAAAAATTTTCTTTTCAAAAGATTTAATATTGTCGAATCAACATTTTGAGACTAATTGCGACATTTTATTTTATTTTGTTGAAAGATTTTCTTCGACAAAATCAAAAAAATTTAAAGAAAAGTATAAAATTTTCATTAACCAAAGCTTAATATTTTTTACTCATTCTTTTTATCAACTTAAAGAAAATAATTACTACGAAAATATATCTGTCAAAATTTTAGAATCATTTATAAAAATTTTAAATCTCCTTAAAAATCTGTTCTCATCGCCACTGATTGATTTTTTATTATCAGAAAGTATAAAATGGATTATAAAAAATCCTCTTATACAATCAAATTCTTCAATTTACAGACATGTTAACATATCTTTAACTTATATAAAAGATGAAAAATTCATTAAGAAAGTAAATATTTTTCTTAATAAAAAATCAACTGAAAATATATCTCTTTGTAACAGTAAAGAAATTGGAATTTGGAACTCGGGCTACAGTAAAGTAGGATTAAAATTAATAACTGAACAGGAAGATTGCATTAAAGATACATTACAATATCTTCTTTATTGATATAATAAATTTTTCCTCAATATCAATCCCGGCTTTTCGCCGGGATTTTTGCTATATTTGTGTCTGAAAAACAGAAAAAAATAAATATGGACTTTTACAACATTTTACTTAATGCTCACAAAGGATTCGGATATCTGGAAATTCTTTTGGTGACGCTGTTTGTTATTGCACTTTTAGCAACCATGTTCGGATTCAGTGGAAAAGTAAATAATTTCCTTAAGAAGACTACTCTTTTCACAATGATCTTTTTCCATGTTCAGTTCTTATTGGGGTTGGTAATGCTGATTATTAATTTCTCTAATGGTTTAAATATGGGTGAAGTGATGAAAAACTCAGCATTAAGATTTCAATACGTAGAACATCCGTTTTCTATGCTGATCGCCGCTGTTTTAATGACGATCGTTAACAAAAAAGTAAAAACCAATCCTACGATTTCTTTAGGAGTCGTAATTATGGGATTAATTGCCGTAGGTTTATTTGCATTCGCGTTCCCTTGGGCGAGAGTCTTCGGGGCATAAATATATTAACAAAATAATTTTTAATTAAATCAATGAAAGTAGCTGTAGTAGGTTCAACAGGAATGGTTGGACAAGTTATGCTTAAAGTTCTCGAAGAGAGAAACTTCCCTATCACCGAACTAATTCCGGTAGCATCCGAAAAATCTGTTGGTAATAAGGTGAAGTATAAACAGGAAGAATTTACGATTGTAAGCATGAAAGACGCTATAGCTGCCAAACCGGATATTGCTATTTTTTCTGCCGGAGGCGGAACTTCTCTTGAATTCGCTCCTATTTTTGCAGAAGCAGGGACAACAGTAATCGACAATTCTTCAGCATGGAGAATGGATCCTGATAAAAAACTGGTGGTTCCGGAAATCAATGCAGATGTATTGACGAAAGAAGACAAAATTATTGCAAATCCGAACTGTTCCACTATTCAGTTAGTAATGGTTTTAGGACCTCTGAACAAAAAATACGATTTAAAAAGAGTCATTGTTTCCACCTACCAATCCGTAACAGGAACCGGTAAAGCTGCTGTAGATCAGTTAAACGGAGAAATCAGCGGAGACGATTCTATTGCAAAAGTATATCCTTATCAGATCTTCAAAAATGCATTGCCGCACTGTGATGTTTTTGCAGACGACGATTACACGAAAGAAGAGATTAAATTAATGAAAGAACCTAAGAAAATTTTAGGGGACGATACCTTTAATTTAACCGCAACCGCAGTAAGAGTTCCGGTTCAGGGAGGGCATTCTGAAAGTGTAAATATTGAATTTGAAAATGAATTTGATCTTGACGAAGTAAGAAAAATCTTATCTGAAACTCCCGGAGTTGTGGTGGTAGATAACGTGAAAAACAACGAATATCCGATGCCGCTGTACTCGGAAGGGAAAGACGAAGTCTTCGTAGGAAGGATAAGAAGAGACCTTTCGCAGCCCAAAACACTGAATCTCTGGATCGTGGCAGACAATCTGCGAAAAGGAGCCGCAACGAACGCGGTACAGATTGCAGAATACCTTGTAGAAAATAACTTAGTATAAACTAACAAACATAAAAAGAGTCTCAGAATTGAGATTCTTTTTTTTATCAAACCTATGAACGTTCAGAAGAATAAAAGTAAAGATAAATTAGCCTTTCAGAAACTTATAGCCGTTTTCGGAGTTATTCTCTTTATCGGAAAAATTATCGCCTGGAAACTTACAAATTCCGACGCTGTTTTTTCTGATGCCATGGAAAGTATTGTAAATGTCATCAGTGCCTTTATGGGGCTTTATTCACTGTATCTCGCAGCAAAACCAAGAGACGACGATCATCCATACGGACACGGAAAAGTAGAATTCGTAACTTCCGGAATCGAAGGAGCCTTAATTGCCATTGCAGGAGTTATGATTATCTACGAAGGCATTAACAGCTTAATTGTCGGAAAAGTTTTAAGCAAAATAGATCTCGGAATCTGGATTATTGCCGCCACTGCCGCTATCAACTATTTATTAGGCTATATTTCCATTAAAAAAGGAAAAGCCGAAAATTCTATCGTTCTTATTTCATCCGGAAAACATCTGCAATCCGACACCTTAACAACACTTGGCGTTGTTGTGAGTTTAATTGTGGTATACTTTACCAGAATTTATTGGCTGGATTCCGTTGTTGCCTTAGGTTTCGGTATATATATTATCGTAGTGGGATACAAAATAGTCCGCAAATCCTTAAGTGGAATTATGGACGAGCAGGATCCCGATCTTCTGGAACAAATCATACAGATTTTAGAAGAAAACCGAAAAAAAGAATGGATTGATGTTCATAATATGAAAATTCAGCAATTCGGAGCCCATCTTCATATTGATGCACATATTACGCTACCTTGGTATTACAGCCTTCGTGATGCACACAATGAAATGGAAAAAATGATCATCCTTTTGGCAAAAAATACAAAAAGAACGGTGGAATTTAATTTCCATATGGATGACTGTAAACCCTTCTCCTGTTCCGTTTGTCAGATATCAAATTGCCCTGTCCGCGAAAAAGATTTTGTAAAAAGAGTGGTTTGGACTCCGGAAAATGTGACTTCTGTGGATAAGCATTCCATTGAAGACAATTAAAACATAACTTCTAAAAATTTTATTGACCGATTTGCTTCCTGTAATAAAACATTGGGATAATCAGAAGTAAAATCAAAGGCTGAATGACAAACCTTCTCATGTAAAAAGAAAAAAGATACCCGATTTCAAACCTGTCATAAATACTGTATAAATAAATCGGAAAAGTAATCGCAAAAATAATCGTAATTAAAATAGCTCCCTGAAACGTCCATTGTCTGTTTTTGAACCAGAAATGAATTACTATACATGAAAATAAGAGATTCAGAACAAAACGGAAAATATAGCCCAAAATCAGCTTTCCCCATTCAAAAGAGGGAAAAGGAATATTTTTATTGGCTTCATGGAAATAATTGAGAAATGGATCATAAAAAATTCTGTCTTCAAGTATTCTTACACTTACAAGACCTAAAATTCCCAATATGACTAAAACCCAGTTAAGATTTTTCATGTTTTAAAGCAAAAAATTTTATCCAGATTAGCCAAAGTAACACGACTGTCCCATATATAACCGCCGGAAAAATATAATCATGAGCTATTTTGCCGTATTCCTCGTAATTAAGAATCACAATGTTCAACCCAATTATTCTTAAAACATTAATAATATAAATCAAAGCCAGTCCCAGAACTACAAAAACAAAGGTCTTTTTTCCTTTGTAAAAGGCAAAAACAAATGCCACAAAAAGAATCATCACAGAAACGGCATTGCAGCCTTCCACCATTCTTGTAGGATATTCGTTCCTGACATAAAAATACACCTGTTCGCCTTTAACATCATCATACAGTTGTGTTGAAAAACCCATAAAGTTCTGGATATCCCTCACCTGCTCTGCAATCATTCTCGAAAAGGGATCAAGACCTTCTTTCTGAAAACTGTTCAGAAAAAACTGATACGCAAAAAGCAGCACCAGATAAATGATGATGAAGCGCAGCAGAATGCCCAAAACAGGTTTAAAATCCTTTAGCATAATGCAAATATAGAAATTAGCCTGTAAATTATTATATTTGTGACATCTATGATTTCCGAATACGCCCAAATTTTTTTTGAAAATTATACTGGAAAACAACCTTCTGAGTTGATCACTTTAGCTCAAAGTGGTTCCGCGAGAGTAAATTTTATTGCGAAAACTGATAAAAAGTATATTATTACCTACAACGAAAACATCGCGGAAAATGAAAGTTTTTTGTATTACTCAGACCTATTTTCAGATTTAAAGCTTAATACGCCTAAAATTTTTGCCGTTTCGGATGACCGTAAAATCTATATTCAGGAGTTTTTAGGAGACCATACTCTTTCTGAAATCATCTCAAAAGAAGGTTTATCTGAACATGTAAAATCTTTGGTAAAGCAAACCCTGCAAAAACTGTATCAGTTACAGATTTCAACGCAGAATAAAATAGATTTCACAAAAACTTTCGAATATGAGAGCTATGATGAACTTCCGGTAATGCACGATCTGTATTATTTTAAAAATTTCGTGGCGGATGTTCTGGAGCTGGAATATCACAAATCTACCCTTCTGAAAGAATTTAAAAAAATTGTCAGCCTTATCGAAAATCTGGAACCCAAAGGATTAATGATCCGCGATTTTCAGGCAAGAAATATCATGGTGAATGATCAGAATGAAGTCTCGTTTATCGACTATCAATCGGCAATGAAAGGTCCTTTGATGTATGATGTGATTTCTTTTCTGTTTCAGGCAAAAGCAAACTTTCCGGAAGATTTCAAAAATGAGATATTGAATCTGTATATAAATCAGTTTGAAAGTCAGGAAATTAAAGACAAACTAAATTTTTCGGTAAAACCAATTCAACTGATGCGGTTTCTTCAGGTTTTGGGAGCTTATGGTTTCCGGGGATTAATTCAGAGAAAACCACATTTTATTTCAAGCATAGAAAAAGGAATAGAAAACATTACTGCATTTGCGCAAAACTGGGAAAATATGAACGATAACCCTGAACTGGAAAAAGTGATTAATCAATTAAATTCAGATAAAACAAAATTGAAAATTGAAGAAATATTAAACCATTAAGATTTATATTTAAGAAGTTAAGCATCGTTAAGTGTTATGACGAAAAAAGAAATCACACAATTGTCTTATGAAATTACCGGTTTTGCCATAAAAGTTCACAAAACACTTGGACCCGGCTTACTTGAAAGTATTTATGAAGAATGTTTAAAAATTGAACTCATTAACAATGGATATGATGTAAAACAACAACTTTATACAACCATTAATTATGAAGGTGTTGATATTAAAACAAAACTGGTTGTTGATCTGCTCGTAAATGATGCTGTTATCGTAGAATTAAAAGCGATCGAAGAAATTTTGCCTATCCATGAAGCTCAATTATTAACATACATGAAAGTTTTGAAAAAGCCTCAAGGTCTGTTAATCAATTTCTTCACCGATAATATAACCAAATCTTTAAAACCTTTTATTAATGAATATTTTAAAGAGCTTCCAAACTAAATTTTGATTTATCAAAAATCTTAAATAAACTTAACTTCTTAAATATAAATCTTAACGGTTTAAGAATAAATAAATAATTATAAAATTAAAAAAATGCTACACATCGACATACACAGTTTTTCGTACAAAAAAGGAGGAATTCCGAAAGATGAAACTGGAAACGGAGGAGGTTTTACATTTGACTGCCGCGGAATTTTAAATCCGGGAAGAGTGGAAGAATATAAAACCCAGACCGGAAACGACGTCGGCGTTCAGGAATATCTGGAAACCAAAACCGAAATGCCTAAATTTCTGGAATTAATCAAGAATCTTGTTTCCATTAATATAGACAATTATCTGGAAAGGGGATTTGAAAATCTCCAGATCAACTTCGGCTGTACAGGAGGACAGCACAGATCGGTATATTCTGCGATAAAAATCGCTCGTTTTATTGAAGAAAAGTATGGTGAAAAAGTGGAAATCAGTCTTCATCACGACGAGCAGCATCAACTTAACAATAAGTAATGAGTAATGTGCAATAAGTAATATTTTTAAAGTCGTTGATATTTTATTATTTATTGTTTTTAATTTAACCAAGATTATTTTATTACTCATTACCAATTACTTATTACCTATAAAAAATGAAGGCACTTATTTTCGCAGCCGGAAAAGGAACCCGACTGAAACCATTCACCGACCATCATCCGAAAGCTTTGGCAAAAGTGAATGAAGTTCCGCTTCTGGAAAGAAATATTAAATATTTAAAAAATTTCGGAATAAACGATTTTGTCATAAACATTCATCATTTTGGAAATCAAATAGTTGATTTTTTAAAGCAGAACGATAATTTCGGATGTAAAATAGAAATCTCCGACGAAAGTGAAGAGCTTCTGGAAACCGGAGGCGGCTTGGTTTTTGCTAGAAAATTTCTCGATCACGGAGAAGATTTCCTGATCATGAATGCCGATATTCTTACCAACATTAATATTACGGAATTAGTAGAATATCATAAAAAGATAAAAGATTTTGCTACTTTAGCCGTATCGGACAGAGAAAGCTCCAGAAAACTGCTTTTTAACGATGATATGGTATTAAGAGGATGGCTGAATGTACAGACCGGAGAACAGAGACTTGCAGAATTCAACAAAGGATTCAAAGCTTTGGCTTTTAGTGGGGTTCATTGCATCAATCCGCTTATCTTTGAAAAAATAAAAAGGACAGGCAAATTTTCTGTTATGGAAGAATATCTGGATCTTATGCAGACCGAGCATATCCATGGTTTCCTTCACGACAGCATTTTAATTGATGTCGGAAGACCGGAATCTGTAACGGAAGCCGAAAAACACTTTAAATAATTGTACAATGGGAATTGAAGGAACGAGGGATGAAAGCTTGGTAAATCCTGAATTTGATAGTAACGAAACAAGATTACAAAACAGTCTGCGACAAAAAACCTGGGACGAAACCATTACGAAAGACAGTTGGATGGTTTTTAAGGTAATGGCGGAATTTGTAGATGGCTATGAAAAACTGGCTAAAATTGGTCCGTGTGTTTCTATTTTTGGATCTGCAAGACTGAAGCCGCAAAGCAAATACTACAAAATGGCGGTGGAAATTGCGGAGAAAATTACAAAATTAGGCTTCGGAATCATTACCGGAGGAGGTCCCGGAATTATGGAAGCCGGAAATAAAGGTGCTTTTAATGCACAGGGAAAATCCATCGGTTTGAATATCGATCTGCCTTTTGAGCAGCATTTCAATCCTTACATCAATAAATCGTATTCGATGAATTTTGATTACTTTTTTGTAAGAAAAGTAATGTTTGTAAAATATTCGCAGGGATTTGTGGTTATGCCGGGAGGATTTGGTACATTAGATGAACTTACGGAAGCTTTAACGCTGATTCAAACCAACAAAATAGGAAGATTCCCAATTGTTTTGGTAGGGTCGGAATTCTGGAGCGGATTATTAGACTGGTTTAAAACTACGTTGCTTAAAGAAAAGATGATCCACGAAGAAGATCTGGAACTTTACCGTGTGGTAGAAACCGCAGATGAAGCGGTAGCGCACATTAAAGCTTTTTATGATAAATACTCTGTAAACGTTAACTTTTAATTGGCACATTATTTGTGACTTAAAACTAACAATCATGATTGTAAATCTATTATCCAAGATGAAAAAAATTTTATCTATATCAGGAATTTTAACACTTTTTGTGTTAATGAGTTTCACATATGTAGACTTTTTCTCTTCAATGACCAAGGTGGATTATATTGATGGAAGCAAAACGTTGAAGTTCACTACAAAAATGAATACAAATCATATTTCCGATGCTATAAAAATTAACCCGAATACGGCAGGATTTGAGGCAGAAGTTAAAAAGTATGTAAACAATAATTTTGATGTGTATGTCAATGGCTCACCCAAAACAATTACATTTACGGGAAGTCAGGTAAGCGGAGAAACAGTATGGGTATATTTTGAGACAGGAGGTGTTTCAGATATCAGTACCTTGAAAATAAAGAATACGATCCTCTTAAGCGCATTTCCGAAGCAGATTAACCTCGTTAATATTGCATACAAAGGAAGCCAGAAAACAATGAATTTTCAGCGCGGAAAAGAGGTAAACGAAGTTTCTTTTTAAAGACAATGAAATTAACAACGATACCACTGCTTTTGCGGTGGTTTTTTGTTGGAGCCGAATCTTCTCTCTAAGACCTAAGAAAATACAAAAGCCGAAAGAAAACTTCCGGCTTTTATATTATTTATAATTAAAATAATCTTAAGGCGTTTTGAAAACTTTTACGTTATCAATTTCCACTGCACTTGCAACTGTTGTTGATGGGTTTGTATACTTAAATGCAATTCTGATATTTTGATTTAAGTAAGGCGTAAGGTCAATCAATCCGGAACCTACAAAACCTCCAAATGAAGCAATATCTGTATCTATAACAGCATTAAGCGGTGTCCAGTTTAATGTATTAGGATTACCTCCCGCGTAAGTATCTGTAGTAATTAAAACCTGTAATGGATTTCCGGGAAATCTTACGTCTGTTTCAAAATAAAGTTTAGCTGCTGTAGCTCCTGATAAAGAAAGAGATTTTGAAATCAACCAGTCTTCATTAACACCTCCTAATCCACTTATGTAAGCAGAAGGTGCAGGGTTACCAAAGTTTGTAGTTCCCCAAACCTGTGTACCGGAAACATTGAAGGCAGTCCACGCATTAGCGGTCAAGTTTGCAAAAGGCTCGTTCAGCACTAATGTTGCAGGCGTTAATCTAGGATTCTTAAATTCAATATCACTGATTCCTCTTATCACATTTTGGAATGAGCTATTATATTTACTTACTACAAATGTAATGTCTCCGCTTGTATTTGGAATTGCATAAGTAGGCTTAAAGAATCCGTCAGTTCTAACGGTTGCCTGAGTTCCATAAATATCAATGATATGCCTATCTGTATCTACTGCAGTACCCGACGCATCGGTATTCATTAAATTTAAACCTACTTCAGCATCAACAAACTGAACATTCTTTACTTTAGCAAGCGTATTGATATATTTATCATTTTTAATATCTGCAAGAGTAAGTTCACGAGGAGTGATCGTAGCAATATCCAACCCTGTTCCGTTACAAACACCTGCAATATATCTGCTGATAATAGACTCCGGAATTCTTCCGATAGCAAAATCTGGATCTTTAACTCCTAAAGTAATAACCCCAGCAGATTTTCCGATAACCATACCGTTTGCTCTGATTCTGATGTGTGCTCCTACAGGGAAATCTGCATAGTTTAGAGATTTGTTAATCCCAACTACCAAACCTACTGTAGGATTTTGAGGTTTGTCCTGAAAAACAAGAGTTTTATAGAAGTTTCCGTTTGCATCAGATGAAACAACATATCCATCAAAAATTACCTCTGGATGAGTTGCATCCTGTGCAGGAACTGTATATACTCCTGAAGATGGTGATAATGCCACAAAATCTGCCATCGTCATGGTAGGTGCAGCAAATTTATTGTTACATGTAATTTCTGGTGCATCCCACTTATCATCATGGATGCAAGAAAGCTGAGTAGCTCCTAATACAGCTACACCTAAGCTAATTTTTAAGAAGTTTTTTATATTCATTTTTTTATATTTCTAAGATTAAATTTATTAGAATCTCACTTGCAGGTTTACGAAGTAAGAACGTCCTTGTGTATACCAGTATTTAGGTGCAAAGTTTGGATATCTGCTGTTATAATCGTTTTCGAAATCAACATTACCATTCGCACTTCTTATTTGCTCGAAACCTCCTGTAATATATTTTCTGTTATCAAGAATATTATTTACTGAACCAGAAATCAATACATAATACTTACCGATAATCCATGATTTTCCAACATTGGCATTCACGAAGAATGATGAAGGAAGTTTTACCTGTTGCATATAACGCTCAATTTTAGGATCATCAAGATTCACGAAAGGAGTACTGCTGTTATTGTTTTGAATAAAATCGTTCGTTCTAAGAATTGCAGATGGATCAAGATTATTATCATCAAGATAATTCCAGCTCGCTCCAAACCACCAATACTTAGGAGAATTGTATCTGAATCCTGCAGAGAAAGCTTTCTGAGCAGTTCCTCCTACTTTAAAATCTTTTATATATGCTGTTCCTAAATTAGCATAAGGTGCAGCCATTACATCAGAAGATATGTAAACATTAGGATTGTTGGTATATTTATACTCTCCCCAACTTGCAACTCCCTGTAATGAAAGAGTCGGAAGTACTTTTACATCTACACCAAGTTCAGCACCCATGTTTCTTTTGTTCACATTAGACATAGTCTGTGTTACAAACGCACTGGCTGTTTTATCTTCAGATCCTGTATCTGCTTCGGACACATTAAGAACTAAACCGTCTGCAAAAAATCTCTGAACATTGGTATCATTTTGTGTATTAACAATATAACCCGTTGCTCTTAATTTTAAGAAAGGCGTAGAAATAACATAGCTTAAATCATTTGCACTGATTACTGCATTCTTAATATTTGGAACTGTATAATTATTAGCTCTAGGATTAATGAAAATATCTTCTAAGAATGGAGCCTGTGAAAAATATGCACCATTATACACAAAGAAATTTCTACCGTTAAGTCTATAAATAATTTGTCCTTTTAAACCATAATTCCAATAATTATAGTCTTTACTTTCTCCAAATGAATTGTTTTGATAAAGATAATTTTTAAAAAGCCCCTCTCTATTTGATGTTGAATATCCGAAAAGACCACTAACAAATACATCAAACTGTCCTGTAGATAATTTCAGTCCCGGATTTACTTTTACTTCTTGTCTTCTAAGAATATAATCATAATTGATCTTATCACCAACATGTTTTGCCAATTGGGTATCATTCATATCAAACAGACCTGAAGAACCTGCTTTGTTGGAATCTGCATACGGATCGACATTTAATGCATAATCTGCCCCTAACAAATCATTAACCTCTCTATAATATTCCGACTTAAAGTTTTGATAAGAAACATTTAACAAAAATCTTGTCTTATCATTAAAGTTATAGGTATAATGTGTAGCAGCATTAAAAATCTTATCGTCGCTTACATCATTTACTAAAAAATACTTAGCTCTTTTCCCTGTAAGTCCAAATCGTGTAGACATCTCAGCCTGATCTACAACATCATTTGCAAGATTGGCAGCATATAAAGAACTCCAGTTAATCTGAGTTACATCTTGATTATTATTGATCCAGTTTTCATTCGCAGCCTGATATCCTTGCAATAATAAATCATAATTAGCAGCTGGAGTATTATTATGATATTGGCTGTAAATAATACTGTTTAAGTAATAACTCGGTAATTTTTTATAATACGTTGGAGAAGGGTTTTGTGCATTCTGCCAATCTAATCTTGACCCTTTATCTTTTCCAAACTGGTAAGAAACACTCGTCCACAAATTAGATTTTTTGTTGATTTTTAAAAAATCCTGAATCTGGAAGATTGGCTGAAAACCTTTTCTAACTCTTTCACTTCTTTTTTCGCCATCTTGCCATCCCCAATATGAGTTATAATGTACTCCTCTATAATCAAAAACTTCCTGAGTACTCGGACTTGCTGTTGACCTTCTGTAAGGAGAAGCAAAAGCATTAAATGTAATCGTATGATTATCGTTAATTCTCTTCTCAATACCTAAATAAGTTCCGTAAGCATCATAAAACGTTCCTTCCTGAATACCTTCTTCAGCCCATCTTTTAGCTCCCATCACAGTGAACGCCCAGCCTTTTTTACTCATTCCGGAAGTGTACCTCAAAGAAACTCTCTGACGATAATTTCTGTTAGTAATGGAATAAGTTGCCTGAAATCCTTTTCTATACTCACTCGCTTTAGTATTTTTGTAAATAATTCCGCTTGCCCCACCAAATGCATATTCTGAAGGTGAATGGTTAGAGAAAATTTCAGGATATCTCACGATTTCATTAAGGCCTCCCCAATTAGAAAAGTCTACATTTCCGTTATCAGATTTTACCATGGAAACTCCATTCATCATATTTTCGGAAGTTCTTCCGTCAATACCTCTTGGTCTGAACCAATATGCTCCCAAATCAAAACTGGCAATTCTGTTAAATACATCCTGAGAAGATTGTAATAAACCAACCGTAGAAGCTTGTCCGCTACTTCCGTCTTCATCATCACTTCCACTATTGTCAATGATTGCTAAACCTTGATCCGCGCTTGTAAGTGCAGAATATAGGGTGATTGTCCCTAAATCCTTTTTCTTCTCACTGTCCATTACATCAAACTCCATTACTTTGGTTTCGTAATTCGGTTTTGTAATCACAATTTGGTAATGCCCCGGCTTCAGGTCTACAAACTGGAAGTATCCGATTTTGTCAGCCGTTACATCATTGTCATTCCCTTTAAGATCTACTTCTGCCCTTTCAACGGGCTTTCCTTCAGCATCTTTTAAATAGGCAGAAACCGTAGTCTGTGCAAAATAGTATGATGCTGGAAGTAAAGTAAATAAAGAGACTAATGATAGTTTTTTAATCATGAGTATATTTATTTTTTTAAATACTTTTCTTGTTAATTCTCAACAGTTTAAAAGTTGGGGACGCAAATTTAGTCAAAATTTAGAATTTACAACTTTTTTTACGTTATTTTTTCTTAACATTGCAAGCTTTTAAGAATCATTATAAATAAAAACGTAAATACCACATTTTAAATTTACAAATATTTAAAATAGCGGGAAGTTAAAAAAAAGTAAATTTGCAGATTAAATAATATTAATAATAACTCTAAGAGAATGAAGAAATTTTTGAGTTTTTTTGCCATCATTTTTTCGATAATGGCATTTTCACAACAGCAGGGAAAACTGAGAAAGGTGGCTACTGTAGGTTTTTTGAATGTGGAAAACCTTTGGGACACCATTCAGTCAGCAGATTATATTGACGGGACTAAAGATATTAAAAATCCGGCTTTTCACAGAAGTATTCCTTTGGATTCCGTTAAGTTTTTAGAAGCTGAAAAATACGACGGACCATGGAGCGATGGCGCTTTAATTGGTAAAAAAGTAGTAAGATACCAAGGCGGTTCTGAAGAATTCACTCCAAAAAGTGCTAAAAACTACAATACGAAAGTGTATAAGGCGAAACTTGCCAACGAAGCCAAAGTAATTTCTGAAATGGGAGCGCAATACACTAAAACGGCTCCTGCAGTCGTAGGTTTAATTGAGGTGGAAAACAGGCAGGTTATTCAGGATCTTATTAATGAACCGGCACTGAAAAAATATGATTACGGAATTATTCATTACAATTCTTATGATTACAGAGGAATTGATGTGGCTTTGATCTATCAGAAAAGAAGATTTACCCCTACCAATTCTTTGAAAAAGGAACTTAAAGTTTTCGGTGATGAAGGAAAAAGAGAATATACAAGAGATATTTTGGTGGTTACAGGCTTCCTTGATAATGAAAAGGTAGCATTCTTTATGAATCACTGGCCTTCAAGAAGAGGAGGCGAAGCGGTTTCTCTTCCTAAAAGAAATGCAGCAGCAGCTTTACTGAAACAACAAATGGACAGTGTAAGAGCAGCAGATCCTTCAACAAAATTATTTGCAATGGGAGATTTTAATGATGATCCTGTAAGTGCAAGTTTAAAAAATCACCTGAAAGCACAGCCAAGCCCGAAAGATTTAAGTGATGCCAATCCTTATCTTAACTTAATGTACCCTTTATACAAAAAAGGAGTTGCTTCATTAGCGTATCAGGATGCACCGAATTTGTTTGACCAGATTATTGTTTCTAAAAATTTAGTTTCAGATCAGGTAACAAAAGATTATTCGGTTTATAAGGCTGAAATTTTTGCTCCTGCTTACTTAGTGAATAAAGAAGGAAATTACAAAGGCTACCCTTTCCGATCATGGAACGGCGACCAGTTTACCGGCGGTTACAGCGACCACTTCCCGGCATTTGTAGTTCTCCAGAAAGAACCATAAAAGTACAAGACACTCAGATTGAGTGTCTTTTTTTTGTAACTTTATGAGATGAAAAATTTAGTTTTACTATTAATACTTTCTTTATTTTCAGTCTATTGCTCTGCGCAAAGCGATCCTAAGAATGAAAAAGAAAAGTCGGAAATGAAACCATCAAAGAATGATGATGGAGAATGGGATCTTACGGTAATCGACACTCAGTTTGATTATTTTCTGAATGCCATTGCCAAGCCACTCAGCCAATATTCTGAATCTTATCTGAAAAACAGAAATACTTTTCTGGTCACAGAATGGAATTCGTATTACAATTCCGGAAGGTACAGAAACGTCATCGAATCCTCGATTGATTATGATCCGAAAGAAAAATACGGTATTAAATTCGAATACAAACTGTATCAGGTTTTTGCGTATGTAAACTGGAAATACGGTTTAAAAATGAACGGACTTTCCGGAAGTGATGCCACAAGATATTAAAAAAGGTTCAGAGCAATTCTGAACCTTTCTTTTTTATAAACCGTTGAAAATTATTTGTTGAATAATTCTTCTACTTTATCCCAGTTTACCACTTCAAAGAATGCAGATACATAATCAGGTCTTCTGTTTTGGTAATTTAAATAATAAGCGTGCTCCCAAACGTCAAGTCCTAAAACAGGAGTTCCTTTTACTTCTGCAACCGGCATTAACGGGTTATCCTGGTTTGGAGTTGAAGAAACGATAACAGAACCGTCAGCATTTTTTACCAACCAAGCCCATCCTGAACCGAATCTTGTTTTAGCAGCATCAGAAAAATCTGTTTTGAATTTTTCGAAACCTCCGTAAGCTTCGATAGCAGCTTTTACATTTCCTACAGGTTCTTTGCTTCCTCCCGGAGTTAAAATTTCCCAGAATAAGGTGTGGTTAAAGTGTCCTCCTCCATTGTTTCTTACTGCTGGTTTATCAGTTCCTGTCTGGCAGATTTCTTCAATAGTTTTTCCTTCAAGATCAGTTCCTTTAATCGCATTATTTAAATTGTCTACGTATGCTTGATGATGTTTTGTATGGTGGATTTCCATTGTTCTTGCATCAATTGTCGGCTCTAATGCGTCGTAAGCATATCCTAGTTTTGGTAATTCAAATGACATAATTTTATTTTTAATGTTATTACCCAAATTTAGCCATTATTTAATCTATATTCAAAAAATGGGGATTACTTTAATAAATCTTTAACATTGATATATTGATTTAGAATGAATTAAATTTTCATGGTAAGAAAGTCTAATGACGGAAGTTTATCAATTTTGAAAAAATTTATTTTTGAATTAAAGCTGATAACAAACCAAAGGGTTCAAACAAGAATTTTTTCAGACTTTATTTTAATGCTATATTGAACTCTTTCAGGATCACAAATTTTGTGGATCCAATGATGTACTGAAATATCAGACAAAAACCCTAGCCTCGATTGCAGCAATTGTCTGAGCTCATTTTAGGATTTCGGCGGCGGCTTTGCCCCCGCCGAAATCCTAAAATAGCGAGTGCGGAAAGCGAGATAAAGCTCCAAAAAAATAATTTAATTTCAAACCAAAAACTAAAAAAGCACGAACATTAAACATCCGTGCTTTTTCTTAACAAATTAAATTCAATTTATTTATTCATCGACATTAGGAATTCTTCGTTATTTAACGTTCCTTTGATGTTTTTGTCTACAAATTCCATTGCTTCGATTGGATTCATTTCAGAAAGGTATTTTCTAAGAATCCACATTCTCTGGGAAGTAACTTCATCCAGAAGCAGATCGTCTCTACGGGTACTTGAAGCCACCAAATCAATTGCAGGATAAATTCTTCTGTTGGCAATTTTTCTGTCCAACTGAAGTTCCATGTTTCCTGTTCCTTTAAATTCTTCAAAGATTACCTCATCCATTTTAGAACCGGTATCGATAAGAGCTGTTGCGATGATCGTTAGAGAACCTCCTCCTTCAATCTTTCTTGCCGCTCCGAAGAATCTTTTCGGTTTATGGAGTGCATTTGCATCAACACCTCCCGATAAAACTTTACCTGAAGCAGGCGTTACGGTATTGTAAGCTCTTGCCAATCTTGTGATGGAGTCTAATAAAATCACAACATCATGACCACATTCTACCATTCTCTGTGCTTTCGCCAGAACAAGGTTAGCCACTTTTACGTGCTTTTCTGCCGCTTCATCAAAAGTAGATGCAATAACTTCTGCATTCACGCTTCTTTCCATGTCGGTAACTTCTTCCGGACGTTCGTCAATCAGAAGAACCATCATATAAACTTCAGGATGATTGGCAGCGATAGAGTTGGCAATATCTTTCAGCAACATCGTTTTACCGGTTTTCGGCTGTGCTACGATCATTGCTCTCTGTCCTTTCCCGATGGGTGCAAAAAGATCCACTACTCTTGTAGAAATGGTAGATCCTTTTCCGGCAAGGTTGAATTTTTCCTGTGGGAAAAGAGGGGTTAAATATTCAAAAGCAACACGGTCTTTAATAAAAGCAAGATCTCGCCCGTTAACTTCTGTAGGTCTTAATAAAGAAAAATATTTTTCTCCTTCTTTCGGTAATCTTACAATCCCTTTTACGGTATCTCCTGTTTTCAGACTGTAATTTCTGATCTGTGCCGTAGAAACGTATACGTCATCCGGTGAAGAGATATAACTGAAGTCTGAAGAACGTAAAAATCCGTAATTGTCCGGTAAAATTTCCAAAACCCCTTCAATGCTTACCATTCCGTCGAAACTGAAATCCTTTTTAGGCTGTTCGTGCTGTTCCTCCGTTTTCTCAGAATGCTGCTGTTGCTGCTTATTCTGATGCTGGTTTTGGTGTTGATTAGGATTTTGGTTATGGTTTTGATTTCTATGCTGGTTTCCGTTGTTGTTCGGATTGTTGTTTTGTCCTTTTGGGGATCTGGCCTGCTGTTGAGGGGTATTATTCGGCTTTTCTTCTGCCGGAGCAGCTTCCTGAGATTCTGTGTTTTTTGGAGCTTCTGTTTTTTCCTGAGGTGCTTCTGCATTGGTTGTACTGGCAGGAGAAACTCTTTTCCTCTTTTTCTTAGCTTGTGCTGTTGCAGTCTGTTCTTCTGTTGCTGCTGCAGGTTCCTCTTTAGTTTCTTCAGATTTTTGTTCTTCAGAAATGGGTTCTTTTACTTCTGCTTTTTCTTCTGCTTTAGGTTTTGTTTCTTCGGCAGGTTTCGCTTCAGCTTTTGTCTTTGCTGCCGTTTTTTTCGGAGCCGCTTTTCTGGCAGGAGCCTTCGCAGGTTTTTCTGCCGGTTTTTCTTCAGTATTCGTACTGATTTCAGTAGCGTTGAAATATTCTTTTGCTACTTTTGGATTGGAGGCCTGAAAGTCAAGAATTGCAAAGATTTTGTCATTTTCAGTGCTGTTTCTTGCCACTTTAACGCCCAAATCCTTTAAGATTTTAGTCAGTTCCGTTACGGATTTTGACCTTAACGTTTCAATGTTAAACATATTTAGTGTAAAAAATGTAATTAATTGTGAATAAGAAAAGTAAGTCAGGTGACTGTTGTTTTCAAGTACATTCGTATAATGCAAATCTACACTTATTTTTGAATTGTGCAAAATTTATATTACTTTTGCGTAGAATTAAATATTCAATGCTACAAAGAATACAGACTATATGGACTTTTTTAGCAGTGTTGGCTGCTGTATTTCTGTTCATTACAGGAGAAGATGTTGTAATTTCAGACAGCTTTCCTGTGATCAATATCGGATGTATTGTCCTTGTTTTGGTGGGAGTACTCAGTATTTTCAGCTTTAAAAACAGAAAAAGACAAATTCTGCTGAATAACATCAGCATTATTATAAACGCTTTGTTGATTGGTGTATTGATGTACTGGTTACTAAAATTATCCGGAGGAATAGATTTTCCTGAGAAGGGTATTGAGCCGGTTTTCTCATTAATTGCGGTGATCTGTCTGCTTATAGCAAACATTTACATCAAAAAAGATGAGAGGCTCGTAAAATCTGTGGACAGACTTCGATAACCTTACAACGATTTTTTGAGTGAGAACAGCTTCTTTTAGGAGCTGTTTTTTTATTTGTGTATTTTCAGAATTATTCGTCTTTAGGAGATGGGATCAATCGCAAAACTTGGGGGCTATGCAAAAAGTTTAGTTAATCTGAATAGAAAGAAAGTTCTGTCTTTTACTCCCCGCAGCTGCATTCTGAAGTTTTTGATTTTGGCATTGAAGGATTCCGCAGCGGCATTGGTGCTTCTTTGATGAAAATAGTTTAAAATATCCCTGTAATGATTCATTATTGTTTTTCT
>NZ_JACLCT010000099.1:0-1026 GCF_014218915.1 Chryseobacterium sp. C2(2020) | reverse complement strand
AACGTTCTGCTTTCCCTCGGCTCCCCGGCCACGTGTACCCTTGCCTCGCTCGATTTCCTTACTGGCCACCGAAAAGTTAACGAATTCTTGCGGTTTCTTTCAGCGCCGCCAATACCGCCAGCCCGTCGCGCAAGGGGCGCGGCTCGTGTGTGCGGATGAAGTCAGCTCCACCTGCGGCGGCGGCAAGCTCTGCAGCGAGTGTCGCGGCCCCGACATCCCCCGGACCACGGCCTGTGAGCGCGCGCAGAAAGGATTTGCGCGAAACAGACAGAAGCACCGGCAAATCGAAGCGCAGCCGCAATTCATCGAACCGCGCCAGCACCGAGAGCGAGGTTTCGGGAGCAGCCCCCAGAAAAAACCCCATGCCGGGATCAAGGACAAGGCGGTTGCGTTTGATACCGGCACCCGTCAGCGCCGCGATGCGCGCGTCAAAGAACGCCGCAATGTGATCCATGATGTCGCCAGCGGGTGCCTCGCGCCGATCTGCCTGCCCGTCTTGCACCGAATGCATAACGACGAGTTTGGCAGATGATTTCGCCAATTGCGGATAGAACGCAGCGTCTGGAAAACCGCGAATATCATTGAGATAGGCCACACCACGCGACAAGGCATAGGCTTGCGTCGCGGGTTGATAACTGTCGAGCGAGACGGGAATGCCATCTGCCTTGAGCGCGTCCAGCACCGGCGCGATACGCGCGATTTCTGTGTCGGACGAAACAGGCGCGGCGTCGGGATTGCTGGATGCCGGACCGAGGTCGATCACATCTGCCCCCTCGGCCATCAGCTTACGCGCCTGCGCAATGGCTGCGTCTGGCGCCAGATACCGGCCTCCATCGGAGAAACTGTCCGAGGTTATGTTGACGATGCCGAAAATGATGAGCGATTTATTCATGGGGGCTTCTATAATAATACCTAAAATCCGCAGGTAGTTAATTAGGATGTTTAAAGATTCTGATTATCCGTTTATGCACCTGTTATATTCGCAATTACTATTCTGTCAAAGAGTTTGTCTCCAAAATACCGTCT
>NZ_JACLCT010000098.1:0-1120 GCF_014218915.1 Chryseobacterium sp. C2(2020) | reverse complement strand
AAGAGTTTAACAATCAAAACAAAATTTATCAAAATGTAGCTTAACTTATACTGGAATTTTTATTTGCATATCCAGATATCTTAAACCACCAGAGCATACAATCGAGCAAGGAAAAGAAATAATTTATACTGAGGAACAAAAGAGAATTATTGAAAGTAAGAAAGCACATCAACAAAAAATTAAAGGTGTAGCCGGTAGTGGAAAAACTTTCGCCTTAGCTAAAAGAGCCGTAAATGCTCATTTAAGACATAAAGGTGAAATTTTAATACTTACTTTTAATATTTCATTACGTAACTATATTCATGATAAAATAAGTGACATTAGAGAAAATTTTGAATGGAGAAATTTCACAATATTACATTACCATCAGTTTTTGAAAGCTCATAATAATAATGTTAATTTTCTTCAGACTGGAGAGGAACACACAAGCAATCTGGAGAAAAAGATGTTTCAAACAATAATTATTGATGAGATTCAGGACTATCATAAAGACTGGATTAGAAACCTTAAAATGTTTTTAGCACCAGAAGGCGAATTTGTTGTCTTTGGTGATGAAAAACAGAATATTTATCAAAGAGACTTAGATGAAAAGAAACCTTACACAAGTATTCCAGGACAATGGAATATTTTAAAAACTTCTTTTCGTGTAAGCACAGATATCGCCAACTTAGCAACTACATTTCAACGTTCATTCTTTTCAGAAAAATATGATTATGATGAAATAATTGTTCAAAAAAGCTTATTTGATCAGTCTATGATAAAATATCATTATTTAGAAACTGTTGATATTTCTGCGATTATGGAAATTTATTCAACAGTTATTTTAGAAACAGACAGTCATGACAATGATATTTGTTTTCAATCAGCTAAAGTTGAAATTTTACGTATGATTGATAAGGAAATTAGACAAAAATTTAGAAAAAAAACTAATAGAATGTTTGAAACTAGTGAAATCTATGAAAAACTTAGAAATGACTTTACCCACGACGGTAAGACTGATCTGGCTAGGCTTAGAAAAGAAATAGAGATCGTCCGACGTAACAAAAAATTGGTAGTGTCCTACTAACTGTGTAAGTAGAAAAGTTATTCTGAAAAATTTTGAGCCCTCAAAGCTCAAAAA
>NZ_JACLCT010000097.1:0-1129 GCF_014218915.1 Chryseobacterium sp. C2(2020) | reverse complement strand
GTCACTGAAAAACCTTTCATTTTACGACAGCCTATTTATTTAGGATGAAAAATAAGAGCTTATTACAAGATTTAAAAGTCCGTAATAAGCTTTTTATTTTTTTGGGAAGTTGTTTTTTTGATTTTTTTGAGTGGTGATTTTAATCTTATTACAATTGATTTTGAAAATTCGGTACAGAGATTTATTTTCTCTACAATAATTTCAGGATTCTCTTCAGATTGACTGCGAAAATAGCCATTGCGCCCTGCATCTGCATATTTTCTATGCCGTAAGAAGTGGCTCTTTGATAGCCGTGTACATTTTTCAGTTCACTGTTTTTGGCTTCGATTTTATAGCGGTGTTTCGATTTTTCTTTGTAATAATCGCTTTGCTGAAAAGCCATTTGATCCTGATGTAATTCCGATTTGATGGAGACAGAATAGGTTTTACTTTTTGCACCATCCTTATAGCAGCCTTCTTTCAGTGGACAAACCCTGCACTTTTCAACATCAAAATAATAGGTATCGACTTGATTTTTACCTACGTTTCTGGTTCCGCCCCGTGCTTTTCTTATCGCCAAATGTCCTGCAGGACAAACAAACCGGTCGGCATCTTTGTTGTAATCAAATTTGTCTTCGTCTTTTCTAAAACCTTGGGTAATGGAGGGATTGAGTCTGGCGACGACTTTGATATTCTGATCTTTTGCAATTTTCAGATTCTCCTTTCCACTGTAAGCGGCATCGCCAATAATAGTGTCTATCTCCATCCCGTTATCCCGGCTCATCTGCAGTAGTTTCGGCAATTCAGGACCGTCACCTTTTTCTCCCGAGGTGACCACCGCTGCCGTAATGATCCGCTCTTCGCTCATTGCCAGATGTGTTTTGTAGCCGAAAAATGAGCTGTCAGCAGATTTATGACCTGTTTTGGCATCCGTATCTTTGGACAAAATCATTTCCTCACCCGTGTCTTCCATCAATTCCTTCAAAAGGTTTAGTTTCTCCTTTACCGAAGGAATTTCACTGATAGAGGGTTCGTTTTCAATTGCTTTTTCCAGCTCTTTGCAGTACTTAAGTTCTTTAGTCAAATCATTATCCGTGTTTTTTGAAGGCATTTTGCTTTTAAACGCTTCATCAAACTGATAAACGGCTTT
>NZ_JACLCT010000096.1:0-1187 GCF_014218915.1 Chryseobacterium sp. C2(2020) | reverse complement strand
CGAACTGGATAAATGCATAGATGGCAAGGAAAACTAAATATAATTCAATATTTTAGCGTCGAGTTCACGTTAAAATACGAGCAGTAAGCTCTTCATCATAAACATATCTTCCAACACCAACCCTATATACAACACCATTTTTATATGTGAAAATAGCTTGTATTTTCCTATTATTCAGATATATATCAATATCACCATAGCTGTAGGCAACCCTCACTTCTTCTCCTTCAGAAAATTGATTAATTCTGTTACATATAAATATGAGATCATCATTATTTTTAATTTTTGAAAAGTCAATTCCGCCATTATATGCATACCATCTATTTTCAATAGCAATATTACTTTTACTACAATCAATAGGGCGATTATTACATGAATTAAAGAAAAGAGGGAAAAGAGGGAAAAAAAGAACAAAAATTAAAATTCTACTATTCATATTACAATTTATTTAGATTTATTTTATGAGCTACTTCTTCTATGTGCGCTTTTATATTGGTTAATTCACAAAATGTATATTTATATAAAATTCATATCCCTACCCAAACAAATAACTAATGTTAAAGATATAAAATCTATTAAATATGATGGTATAACTATTAAAATACGCTCTTATGGTCAAGGATTGTAAATACGTACTATATAAAGATTTTAGTAAATTATTTCCTAACTTGAACATTCATAATTACATCATTATTTTCTTTAATTAGTGTTAAATCTTCGAATAGCATATAAAAAGAAAATAGCATGATAAAAATCCCTAAGCACATACCGACTATTGATCGCCAATATACCATTATTCTAAATGCATCAGTTTTTATGATTACTAGCTTTTCTTTGTTATACGATTTATAAATAAAATACGAAAATACAAATAATGCAAAACCTGAAATAAGGATTAAAAAAAATTTAATTACCAAATGATCTTTTAAATATTCATCCATTTTAAAATTATTTTGAGTTTTCTAAATGTTAATGACTATGCATAAGACATTAAGCAAAAATAGTAAATTCTTTGTGTGCATTATAATAATAGAGATTCTGTAATTGCATTTTTTTGAAAGCTTTGTAAAACATCTATGTAAAACAAAAACTTTGCAGATTGCAAAGTTTTTGGTAGTGTCCTACTAACTGTGTAAGTAGAAAAGTTATTCTGAAAAATTTTGAGCCCTCAAAGCTCAAAAAATTTT
>NZ_JACLCT010000095.1:0-1197 GCF_014218915.1 Chryseobacterium sp. C2(2020) | reverse complement strand
GATTCCGCAGCGGCATTGGTGCTTCTTTGATGAAAATAGTTTAAAATATCCCTGTAATGATTCATTATTGTTTTTCTTAAGGTAGAAAAAGATTTAAAATCTGCTTCTTCCACCTCTTTGAACCAATGTGCCAGTTTAGTCATCGCCAATGATTTTGGAATATTCTGATTATAAATCTTTCGCAGTCCATCGGTCAATTGATATGCTTTCTCCAGATCGGGATACTGAGCAAAAAGAATAGCAGCTCTTTGTTTTTGGGAAAGTGTCCATTTTTCACGGCTTTTATAAAGCAAATACCGGCTTCTTGCTAAAAGCTGTTTGCGTGAATCACCGTTTTCAAATATTTCTGTACCTGAGTTTTTTTCTTCCCCCAGTCCTTGCGTTACCGTATTTTCCATTTCAATAGCATCCCAACGATGTCTGATCCTGATTTCCTGAAGGGCTTCTGTAGCCAGCTTCTGAACATGAAAGCGATCAATTACCGGTGTTGCACCAGGGAAGCAGCGTTGGGCAATACGCTTCATGGAACCCGCCATATCCAAAGTAATTTCATTTACCTTCATCCGAAGTTTTCTGCTGATCTTTAAAAGATGCGTGATGACAAAATCACTCCGGGTACCTTTTATGATGGCAACAATGCTTCCTTTCCTGCCTCGTGCAGTCTTGGAGGTAAGCACCGTGTAGAGTTCTCCGTCAGAGAGTGCCACTTCATCTAAGGATAAAGATGATGAGAGATTTTCAGGGTAAATGATCCAGTCTTCTGCGTGTCGTTTCTGTTCCCAGCTATGACACTCGCTGAGTTTATTCTTGTATTGCCTCTGAAAGGTCTTGCCTTTGATCCCGAAAAATTCTGCTATGACTTTTAGGGGAAGAGCTTTAGTGTCGGCTAATTTTTTTTAAGAAGCCTGCTAAATCCTTTGTCATGCGTGTTCCTTTCGTTACCAGCTGCCAGTCTCTTTGAAGGATTTTACCAGAGGATTTATCAGTCCATCTTCTTCTTTTCACATGAAGTTTTACGATTTTACCCCGTAATGGATAATCATCTATGATGATTTCAGGTAAAAAGCCCTTCGATTCCAGCTGTCTTTCTTTAAATTCATGAGGAATACTGCTTTCTTCTTCAAAATAAAGATGAAGTTCTGCATCATGAGTTTCTGCTTTGAGGATATCAAAGTGTTCAACTAAAAATTCAGGAAG
>NZ_JACLCT010000094.1:0-1199 GCF_014218915.1 Chryseobacterium sp. C2(2020) | reverse complement strand
CAGGAAGTACTTTGGGAGCAGCTAATTTCAGCAATCAGATGTCGTTATGGCAGGATGCAGCAGGCGGTGGAGGAAGTAGCACTACGGACCCTACCCCTAAAAACACCGGTCCTAATCTTATACAAAGAATTGGGAATTTCTTCAGTAACCTTTTTGGAGGAAAGAAAAGTACTGCTTCTGGACATGCAATTAAAGCAACGGTAATAGGTTTTGAATTAATTCCTGAAGGAGTTGAAACAGCTGAAGCAGCTTTAACTTTGGAGGAAGCTATGGCTACAGCAGGTGTGCTTAGTAGAGGGCTTTGGGGATTACCTTTAATGTTAAATGGGGATAGTTCTCATGCGCATGGATATGATATTCCGCTTACAGGAGCAACAGATGTACCGGCGGATGAACCAGAGCAAATGATTACTTTGTATAGAGGTGTTTCTTCAGATTATAGAAGTGTAACTAACAGAACAATTTATGGTTACGCAAAACAAGGAACCGCTATACCAAAAGGATTATTAGAAACTTTTTATGGCGTTCCTCATGAAGACCCTGAATTACATGCAAGAGGAAATAATAATAGTATTTATACTTCTTGGACAGTTAGTGAAGCAATGGCAGAAAAGTTTGCTCGCGGTGAAGGTGGAAAATTTCCAGGAGTTATTATGTCTAAAAGCTTCAGGCTTGGAACAGAAGCTTTTCCCAATGCATCTCCTACTGCGGTAAGGTTGAATGAAGGAGAATGGCTAGTTATTGGTGTGGTTCAAGGCGCAAGTACAAGAAAAATTAAATAATTATGGAGCTTTCAAATATAGCAATTAAAAAACAATTACTAGAAAAAGGATTAATTCAAAATAGCTCAACTGATTTAAGAATAGATATTTTAGATAAGCAATATCTTATAGGTATATATCAACTGCGCTTAGAAAATAGTATAGAAATGATGAATCAGTCTGGAATTGATTTTTGTCGATATTATTTGAAAAATCTTCAAAAAAGTCGAGGAAATAATATATTATCAATTTCATTCAGAAAAAATAATGGCGAGATGAAAAGCTTTTTTTCAGATGAATATTTACATATTATATGGGAATAATGATAATTCGATATCAATAACAAAACCCACCGTTTTTGCGAGGTCACTGAAAAACCTTTCATTTTACGACAGCCTATTTATTTAGGATGAAAAATAAGAGCTTATTACAAGATTT
>NZ_JACLCT010000093.1:0-1326 GCF_014218915.1 Chryseobacterium sp. C2(2020) | reverse complement strand
CAAAAGCTGCCGAAGGTTCCGTTCAACAGGGTTTTCATTGTTCGTGCTGCGCACGCAACGAAAACTTAGCTATTATGGGCAGTACATTTGTATGATTAAGAGAATTTTACGTTTATTTTTTTTTGATAGCTTATCATTTCAAACTCATAATTTTTGAAAATCCAACTATTTGCTAAATCTATTGCAACTTGTTCGCTTATTCTTACTGGTGGCTTTATTTCTTCTACGTCATCAATATTATGGATTTTAAACCGTAAAGGTTTTGTTATGTTTTTTATATATGAAATTATTTGTAGATATAATGGGTATGATTTTGGTGAATGTAATTGTATGTCTTCGTATATAAAATATTTTCCCTTTTCATCTTCTTTGTCTACACTTACGCCTTTTTGTAATGTGATTTGTACAGCCCAACCCTGAATTCGTACAGCTTCTCTGTAATGTGTCCAATGTACCATATTTGCAGGACTTATTATAAAACCTATTGAGTCTTTAACATTCAAACTACAGACAAAACTGTTTATAGTAATATAAGAAATACTATCTTGTTTCAAATACTTTTTAGGGTGTTTGTCTGATATAAGTGAGTTGTAAAATTTTGTATATTCTTCTTGTATATCTTCGCCTCTTTGGTCGTTAAATTCGATTTCTAATTCTTTACAATATTTTACAAAATCTCTAAATTCATTCGGAGTTAATATAAAACTTAATTTCCAAAAACCGTTTTTAATTGTTCCCATATTTTTTTCGTTTAATTTTTGGTTGTATTGCCCATAACACCCAAATTTACGCGTTGCGCAAATATCGAATATATACAATTGCGTCAATGTTGTTTGTTTTTTTTATAAAGTATTGTAAATCATTATTTTATTTTTATTATATTTGGATAAACGCATAAATTTTATAATGATGAATAAAAATTACGAAAATGATTTCGCAACCCTACTACGTCTTCAACGTTATTCCGAAAATAGCATTAAGACATATAAATCCCACCTGTCTTATTTTCTAAAACTTTCTGCTAAATATCGAACGGAAGATATTACACAAAAACAGCTTGAAGATTTTATCATTTGGCTTTTTGATAAAAAGAAAATAGGTTCTTCTTACCAAAAAGCTATTATTGCAACAATTACCAAATTTTATAAAGAAATATTTCAACGGACAGTAAATTTACAGCATCTTTATCCGCAAAGAAATGAAAATAAACTACCTATATTTTTAAGTAAAAGCGAGGTCAAAAAAATATTAGTATTTGTTATTTTAAAATATATAATTGTTTATTTAGTTTTAGAAAAAGCAACTTTAAAGAGTTTTCCAGCATAA
>NZ_JACLCT010000092.1:0-1344 GCF_014218915.1 Chryseobacterium sp. C2(2020) | reverse complement strand
CTGCTGTTTTCAATGGTTCCGTTGCTTGTAATATAACCTACTGTGGAATGGCTGCTGTTTTCAATGGTTCCGTTGCTTTTGATGTATCCTGCCGTACTGCGGCTTCCCGATTCTATGGTTTGTGCGCTTAAAAGTGATAAGTTAAACAAAACCGCACAAACGAATAGTGTTTTTTTCATGGTTTTTTAAATTTTTAAATTCTTCGAAATATAGGAAGTTTTTATTGAAAATGAAATACCACAGGAATTTCAGAAGAAAAACTGAAATTATATAATCCTAAAAATTACCTCCAAGAATTCAAAACATACTTGGTAAAATTCATTTCCATGTCTTTTATTCGGTCCTGTAATTCCTTTTGTAAGGTATTCCTTTTTTTCAGGATCAGTCAGCTTATGGATTGCATCAAAACCCGGTGCCGGAGCAGAAATCGGAACAGACAATTCAATGGTGTCGCCGTTTTCATAAATATAATAGTACCAGTCTTTTTTTTCTAAAAGATTTTTCATGATTATTTTTTATCGGGCTTAAAACATTAAAATACAAGTTTTCCTATCAACTATAACTATCTACTATCTGATTTTCTCAGCCTCTTCAATATTATATCCAATTCTCTTATCATCTTTTAATAAAGAACTGAAAACCTCAAAATATTCCTCAAACCTGTGTTTATCGTAATGAACAATGACCGGGAAAAGCTGACTTGCCTGATAGTATTTTTTATTTTTCAAAGCACTTTTCATCGCCTCTTCAATTTCTTTCAGCAGCGGTTTGCAGTCTTTTTTCAACAGAAAATCTTTCAGACAGGATTCAAAAAACCTATCCCCGTAAATGCTTAAGAAATGTTTTACATAAGGATATAATTCCTGTTCTTCTTTTCCATTGAGTGTCGAAATGTATAATGCATCTACGATAACATCATACACATTATCTTCATTATAAATTCTGTGAGGTTCAAAGCTGTGCTTTTCATCCCATTTTTCAGAAATGAAACGGTCAAGCTGATGGAATCCTTCCGGAATTGCCCAAGCAACCAAAATAAGCATTGCCTGATAAGAAATGTAGGCATTTTTATGATGAAGCAGAAGTTTCAGTTTTTCGACACGGTTTTTGTCGGTTTTGCCGATGAGCTGCACTTCTGTGAGATCATAACCTTCTTCGCCATCTTCGCTGTAATAGTACAGCGTATCATATATTTCGTTTTCCAATTCTTCTTAATTAAATATAATTTGTTTCAGTAAAATGTTCGTAATTTTAAAAGTTCCAAATCCTGATGTCTTCTAAAAAAAGCATATATCTTCCGGGTTGATATTCGCCGTAGGAAAATAAATAAATCAGATCATTTTT
>NZ_JACLCT010000091.1:0-1362 GCF_014218915.1 Chryseobacterium sp. C2(2020) | reverse complement strand
TAGTGTCCTACTAACTGTGTAAGTAGAAAAGTTATTCTGAAAAATTTTGAGCCCTCAAAGCTCAAAAAATTTTTCGGAAATAACTTTTTACTATTTTTAAACATTATACAGTTATGACCAGTAAAGAAGATTTATTAAACAACAAGGATTTCTACAAATCCTTCAAAAACGGAGAAGATTTAACCTCGTTCTTCAAAGAACTGCACAAAAAAGCAGTAGAACATATGCTGGATGCTGAATTAGACAGCCATCTTGACAATGAAAAACACGAAAAAACCACCAATGGAAACTACCGAAACGGACACGGAACTAAGAAGATAAAATCATCATTTGGCGAATCCGAAATTAAAGTTCCCCGTGATAGAGAAGGGAGTTTTGAACCTGCTTTAGTTCCCAAAAGACACAATATCATCGATGGTTTGGAGAATATCATTATCTCGTTTTATGCTAAAGGAATGAGCGTTTCGGATATTGAAGAACAGATTAGGGATATGTATGATTTTGAGGTTTCTACGTCAACAATTTCTCGAATAACTAATGCTGTTGCCAGTGAAGTCGTTGCGTGGCAAAACCGACCTTTAGACGAATTGTATCTGATTGTTTGGATGGACGGAATTGTTTTCAAGGTTCGAGAGAACTCCAAAGTCATTAACAAAACCATTTATTTAGCCGTAGGCTTGAACCGTGAAGGAAGAAAAGAAGTTTTGGGAATGTGGCTTGGAAAGAACGAAAGTTCCAGCTTTTGGATGAGTGTTTTAACCGATTTAAAAGCTCGTGGTGTCGAAGATATTTTGATTACAGCCACTGATAATTTGAATGGATTTACAGGGACTATTCGCTCGGTTTTCCCAGAATCCCAAACTCAAATCTGCGTGGTTCATCAAATCAGAAACGCCTGCAAATATGTTGTTTGGAAGGATAGAAAAGAGTTTTCTGCCGATATGAAACACATCTATACTGCCCCTACAAAAGATGCAGCCAAAGCCGCTTTGGAAGACTTTGCACAGAAATGGGAAAGTAAATATTCATACGCTATTCAGTCCTGGAGAAACAACTGGGATGAATTAACCGTCTTTTTTGACTTCCCAATCGAAATCCGAAAAATCATTTACACCACCAATTTAATTGAAAACCTCAATGGAAAAATCCGAAAATACACTAAAAATAAAATGTCTTTTCCTACGGATGATGCTGTTTTAAAGTCGGTATATCTTGCTCTAAAAGAAGCTACCAAAAAATGGACAATGCCTATCCATAATTGGGGATTGGTTTTAAACCAATTTATGCTTATTTTTGAAAAAAGGCTCAGATTATAAAATCCAAGCCTAACTTTTCTACTTACACACTTTACGGGATAGTGTC
>NZ_JACLCT010000090.1:0-1406 GCF_014218915.1 Chryseobacterium sp. C2(2020) | reverse complement strand
GCGACAAGCGGGAGAGTAGGTCGCCGCCAGTTTTTATTTAAAAGTCTCATAGAAATTAATCTATGAGACTTTTTTTTTGCTCATAACTCTCCATCTCTCATCTTAATCTATCCCTTATCAAAGGAAAGAAACAAGGGAAAAGAGCCAAGTAAAAAGTAACAAGTAAAAGAAAAGTAAAGAAACCCGAGGATATAATCATTCATCATTCATCACTCATCAATTATCTTTCATTACTCATTACTCATTACTCATTACTCATTACTCATTACCTATCATAAGTGAAACGGACTTTTTTATGTCTTTTCTCGGCCTCCTGATGAAGAATATTTTTCGTAGAATATAATCTCGCCCCACATTATAAAACTGGGAGATTAACTCTTATGAATTTATTATTCATTTCTACGCAGATTTTGCTTTTAAAAGGAGCTAAAATTCTTTTTACTTTCTATAATAATAAGGATCCTTTTAGAATGGTCTGTTTTATTTCTATATTAAAACGTATAATCTCAAAATATTTAATCTATAACCAAAATTACTTCATACATCAAAATATATAGAATATTGAGGCGCAAAGAAACTTTTTTTAATAACGGCATCAGTAATCATCCTGCTAAATATCTTCAAAACCTTTAAGATATTAATGAAGAACAGATCTAGCAAATGCTCAGTTCTCAATTTTATTCATCCCGTTATTTTAAAATCTAATAAATTAATTAATTGACGACTTATCCTTTAATTAATATTAAATTTAATATAACCCCTCGCAAATGCGCAAAATATTCATTAAATATCGTCCTATCTTAAGGCACAAAGATTTTATCTGCGATCAAACAAGCATCAATCCCTTATTGAAAATCTTTGATTTTCCTGCGCTTTAAAGATCTAAGACGAATAAAAATCTTGCGTCTTTGTATTTTCCAATAAGAATATTTTTATTATAAAAAAGTTGAAGCAAACTCATTGTGAATTACGATTTGTAAACGGTTTTCTAACAGAGATCCCTCGGCAAGCTAAGAGAAAACTCCCGAATTGACCGTAATATTTAAAAATTGCCAGACTAAACCTGTCGAAGCCTTCATTAGTAAAAGAGATTAAGTCAATTAATTTAATTACTCTTAAAAAAGTTCCTATTCCAATATTTTAAAAACCAAATACCGTCAATTATTTTTTTATTTAAATCACTATCCTAAAAAATCAAAACTGAATTAATGAAGATTAATCTTTCTTTCTTTCTTTCTTTGAACTCATTTTATCTTCCTCAATTATTTAATACTATTAAAATAAACCTTTATCAACCCTCCCTTTAACAATACTTCAGTATCAAAAAATAAACATTAGTTTAAATTTCCCCAAAATATTATTACAGTGTATCAGTATTTTACGTATAAATATGAATTAAAAGTGAA